>JBEKGQ010000347.1:0-7465 GCA_050012715.1 Polyangiaceae bacterium | reverse complement strand
TGTTCTCGCCGAGTACCGCGGCTACGCGCTCGCCACCGCGTCCGGCCCTCCCTCGGAGGAGGGGCTCTACCGCGACGCGAGCGCGGTGCTCGACGAGCTGGGCCGGCAGGGCATCGGTCCCTCGCGCGTCGTGCTCATGGGGATATCGCTCGGGACGGGCGTCGCCGCCGAGATGGCGCGACGCGGCCGGGGCACGGTCCTCATCCTGGTGAGCCCTTTCACGTCGATCAGCGAGATGGCCCGCCGCACCGTGCCGTTCCTGCCGGCCGGGTGGCTCTGCCCGGACCGCTACGACACGCTCTCGAAGGCGCCCTCCATCGTCATCCCCACGCTCGTCGTCCACGGCGACGAGGACGAAGTGGTGCCCTTCGCGATAGGCCGTGGCGTCTCGGAGGCCATCCACGGGGCGAAGCTCCACGTGGTCCACGGGGGCCACCACAACGATCTCTTCGCGGGGGACGCGCACGGCCTCGTCGCCCTCGTCGCCGCGACGGCGAGCGAATAGCGCGCTTCAGCGCGCGCCGGGCGCGTCGAGCCAGCGCTGGTACGCGGACTCCATCTCGGCCGCGGCGGCGGCGTTGCTGCCGTAGATGTTCGCCGCCTCGCCGGGGTCGGCGGTGAGGTCGAAGAGCATGCGGCCGCCGTTGGCGACGTCGACGATGAGCTTGTACCGCTCCCCGACGACGGCCCGCTTGTACTGGATGTCGTAGCCCACCGTCGCCTCGGTCACGACGGGGAGCGGGCGGGGGTCGAAGAGGCCCCAGCCCGGGATGGGCACGCCCGCGAGCGCGCCCAGGGTCGGGCCGATCTGCGTCGTCCCGACCGGCTTCTCGACGACGCGCGGCGCGCACCCGGGGATCCACACGACGAGCGGGACGTGGGTGCACTCCTCGAAGAGGTTCGCGCCGTGCGCCTCGCGGCCACGCGCCATGAGCTCCTCGCCGTGATCGGCGCTCACGACGACGATGGTCCGCTCGAAGAGCTTGCGGTCCGCCATCGCCCCGAAGAGGCTCGCGAGCGCCTTGCCGACGTACGCGACGTCGAGGTCGTAGGACTCGTCCTCGGTGCGCGCGCGGCCGTGCTCGTCGTGGTCGAACTTGTAGGGCGAGTGCACGTCGGAGAAGTGCACCCATGCGAAGAACGGCGCGTCCGACGCGCTCGCGAACGAGAGCGCCTCGCGTGCCAGCGTTCGCGAGGTGAGCATCGCCTCGCCCGAGCCGGCGTAGGCGTCCATCCACTCGTCGTTGATGGAGTCGAAGCCGCGCCGCATGATCGGGTGGAGATCGCCGAAGGAATTGAACGCGGCGGTGCGCCACCCGGCCGCCTTGAAGCTCGACGCGAGCGTGAAGGGCGCCTGCATGTCGCCGTCGGTCAGGGCGTTGTCGACCATGTCGGCGACGGGTCGGGCGGAGAGCAGCGCCGACATGCTGGTCAGCGTGAGGCCGGTGGGGGAGTAGGCGCGGGTGAACGTCGACGAGAGCTTGGCCAGCGCGAAGAGCGCGGGCATGGCGTCGGACGTCGTGCGGTCGGCGCGGAGGGCGTCGATGGTCAAGAGGAGCACCGAGAGCTTGCCCTCGGGCAGCTTGCACGAAGCGGGGACCGTCGCCGGCGGAACCGGCGGGGGGACGGGAGCGTCGCCCCCGCGGCAGTCCTGGTCGATGCCGTCGCCCGGGATCTCGCGCAGGAGTGGCCCGATGCGCGGGTTGCCCTCGGCGCAGTCCGTCCCTCCGAGCCACGTGGGGGAGCTACCGTCGTGGTCCCGGTCGAGGGCGTCGCGGACCGCCTTGGCCATCGGCGCGGCCATCGCGCCGTGGTTCCAGAGGAGGAAGCGCCCGTGGTCGCGCGCCGCGCCGGGGATGAGCGCGGTGAGGGCGCCCACCGGGACGAGCAACGCGGGCGCGGCGTCGCGCAGGGAGCGGAGCCGCGGGGTCGCCGCGCACGCGGCGACGGTCGCGGCGAGGATCGCGATCGCGCCGGCGACGCCTGCTTCATAGACGAGGTACTCGGGCTGGAGGACGAGGTGCGACGACGCGACGGCGGCGAGCGCGGCGAGCGCGACGACGAGGGCGCCCGAGCGTCTCTGGAAACGGCGGGGGGCACGCGCCGCGAGGAGCGTGGTGAGGCGCGGCCGGGTGGCGTACGCGAGCGCGAGCACCGCGACGAGCGCGCCGAGGGCGAGCCCGTCGTAGACCCTCGCGATGTCGCTGGGGAACTGCCAGTCGGCGTCGAAGAACCCGCGCAGCTTCACGAGCGGCACGAGCGCCACGAAGCCCCACCCGAGCGCGAACGCGGCGCCACCGCCCGCCCGCACGAGCGCCCGTTTGATGCGCGCCTTGCCGGGGACCGCCAGCGCCGCGGACCCCAGGAGGGCGCACGCTCCGAAGAGCGCGAACGTCATCGTCCACTCGAGCAGAAGCCCGAGGGGATTGGACGCGGCCGCGGGGACCATGGCCACGACGAAGAGAGTCTCGAGCGTCGTGACCGCGAGCGCCGCGAGCATGGCGGCGCCGACGAGATCCATCCACCGGCGCGCGTACGGCCGCCTCGCGCGTCGTTTGGGCATCTGCCGCCGACATTGTCGACCCAAAGCCGACGGGGTGGCAAATGCGCTCGGAAGCGGACGGAGGCGCCGCGACGGAGGCGTCCGATCAGAGGTGCTCGACGCTCTTGAGCATCTCCGGCACGAAGGTGAACCGCGGGCGGAGGAGGTCGAAGCGCCGCGGCGGGTGGAAGCCGCTGAGCTGCGCGCCGATGGGGTTGCCGGCGAGGGCGCTGACCGGGTCGTCCTTGAAGCGGACGTCCTGGCCGTCGGCGCTCTTCTTCTCCACGAACGTCGACTCTTGAGCGAGCGCCGGCGACGCGAGCGCGACGAGCGCGCACGCGAGCAGGGCGCCGCACGCGATGATTCGCATGATGGGCGTCTCCTTGTTGCCGGATGAGACAGCACCGGGCGGCCGCCCCTTGGGAGCAGTTGCACCGCTCAACAGTGCGCGAAGTGGGAGGCGATCCACACGCCGAGCACGAGGAGCACGATGGCGGCGATCGCCGCGGCGCAGCCGAGGCCCGTCGCGCTCAGCATCGAGCTCCCGGAGCGACCCGTCGTGCCGCGCATCGAGTCGGTTCGCAGGAGTGACTCGCCCTGCACGATCGAGACGAGCACCTTGAAGGGCCGCTGATCGCGGATGCCGTCGATGCGCACGCCGAGCTGGATGAGGTCCCCCCCCCGCTCCACCCACGTCACCGAGCCGCAGCGCGCACACCGCGGCGTCGCCTCGCGGTAGCCCCCGGGGCCGGCCTCTCCCGCCGGCGTGGGCCCTCCACACACCGCGCAGCCGGCGCTCAGGCCGGACTTCGCTTCGATGATCGCCAGCCGGTACTCGAGCTCGAGCCCGCCCCCCTCCACCTTCGTCCACGGCTCGGTCCACTGGTCGAGGAGCTTCTCCGCGCCCGGCCCGGTCGCCGTCTCCCCGCAGTGCGGGCAGGGGAGGGACACCGGCTCCTTCGAGGAAACGACGAGGGGCGACGCGCAGGCGGAGCACGCCCCGAGCGCCACCCCCGGCGAGCCGGAGGCCATCGCCACCCTCGCCGAGGCGAGCCAGCCCATGAGCCGGGTCGGCGTGAACGCGGGATCGAAGTCCGTCGGCTGCCCGTCGCCGGCCACCTTCACGCTGGCCGCCAGCCCGCAGCGGTTGCAGCGCACCGCCAGGGCCGTGGGGGGCGGATCGCCGAGCGGGAGCGTGCACGCGCTGCAGCGGGCGCGGACGAGGGGCATGGCGCGGGCGGGTGGCTTAGCATGCTCCGTGGCGATGCCCATGCCCCGTGCCTCCAGCGCTTCGACGAGCTCTGCCGCCGCCCCCGCGCTCGCGCCCCTCCGCGAGGCCCTGGAACGCCACCGCGCGACCCTCCTCGAGCGCCTCGGCGCCGGCGAGGACGGGACGGCCCTCGGCCGCGCCAACGCGCGCTTCCTCGACGGCTTCCTCCGCGCGCGCTTCGAGGACGCGGCCCGGAGCGCCAGGTTGCCCGCGTCGGGCATCGCGCTCGCCGCCTTCGGCAGCTTCGGGCGCGGCGCGGTCGCTCTCCGCAGCGACGCCGACGTCGTGCTCGTCGTGGCCCCCAGCGTCCTCGGCACCAAGGGCGCGCACGCCTTCGCCGAGGCGCTCCTCTACCCGCTGTGGGACATCTCGCTCGCCGTCGGTCACCAGATCCTCAGCGCCACCGAGGCCGTCGCGCTGGCGCAGAAGGATCTGCCCACCGCGACCGCGCTCCTCGATCTGCGCCACCTCGCGGGCGACGAGGACCTCCTTCGCGACCTCGTCGTTCGCGCCAACGACGGCCTCTTCTCGGCCGAGGACCTCCGCGGTTTCATCGAGCGCCTCGAGGCCGAGGCCACCGCGAGGCACGCCCGCTTCGGCGGGTCGCTCTACCTGCTCGAGCCCGACGTGAAGAGCGGCGCCGGCGCCCTCCGCGACATCGACGGGATCCGCTGGGCGGCGCGCGCGCGCTACCGCGTCGGCGGCGAGCCCGAGGCCGACGCGCGGCTCGGCATCTGGGGAGAGCTCGTGCGGGTGGGTGCCGTCGTCGCGCGGGAAGCCCACGAGCTCGCCGCCGCCGAGGAGTTTCTCTGGCGCGTGCGCAACCGGCTCCACGCGCGGGCCGGTCGCAAGGCGGACCGCCTCGGCTTCGAGGAGCAGGAGGCGCTCGCGGTGGCGATGGGGTACGGCGACGACCGGGCCCGCGCCGCCGAGCGCCTCATGCAGGACTACTACCTCCACGCCCGCGTGGCGACGCGCGCGCGCGAGAGCCTCTTCGAGCGCTTCAAGCCGCCGCGCCGGCGTCCGAAGGGCGTGGCCGCGGACCTCGGCGGAGGCGTGCACCTCTTCGACGGGCACGTGACCATCGCGGGGAGCGCCGAGCTGCAGGCCGACCCCGCGCTCGCGATGCGCGCCTACGAGGCATGCCTGCGCCACGAGGCACCGCTCCTGCCGTTCGCGAGGGACGCCATCGGCCGCGCCGCGGCGGACCCCGCCTGGTGCGAGCGGCTGCGTGGCGAGGCCGAGGCGGCGGCGCTCTTCGTCGAGCTCGTCTCGACCGTGCCGGAGACGGCGACCGGCCGGGGCTCGATGGTCGGCGAGCTGCACGACGTCGGGCTCCTGCTCGCGATGGTCCCCGAGTTCCTCCCCGTGACGGGGCGCGTGCACCACGACGTCTATCACGTGTACACCGTCGACGTTCACTCGGTGGCCGCGGTCGACCGGCTCCGGCAGCTCGCGCGCGGCGAGCTCGCCCACGAGTTCCCGCTGGCGTCGCGCCTCGCGGCGGAGATCGCGCGACCGCGGCCCCTCTTCCTGGCCACGCTGCTGCACGATGTCGGCAAGGGATGGCCCGACGCGACCGGCTCGCGCAAGAACCACTCGAAGACCGGGGCCGAGCTCTGCGACCACATCCTGCCGCGCCTCGGCCTGCCGCCGGAGGACGTGGACGAGGCCCGGCAGCTCGTCCTCGATCACCTGCTCATGTATCACGTCGCCACGCGCCGGGACCTCGACGACCCGGCGACCATCGAGGAGTTCTCGTCGGGCCTCCGCGGTCGCGAGGGCCTCCGGAACCTCTTCCTCCTCACGGTGGCCGACCTCTCGACGACGTCGCCGACGGCGATGACGTCGTGGAAGGCCCGCATGCTCGACGAGCTCTACTTCGCCGCGGAGGATCACCTCGCCGGCAAGCCTCCCCGGGCCGATGCCGAGCGCGTCGCGCGGGTGCGGGCGGCGGTGATCGAGGCGGCGGGAGGAGCGTCGCTCGACCCGGCGGTGGAGTCGTTCCTCGCGTCGATGCCGGAGCGGTACCTGCTGGCCAATGCCCCCGCGTCCATCGTGCACCACGCGCACATCGTCGGGAGCCGCGGTGGTCGCTCGGCGCACGTCGCGCGCGTGCCGGGACGCCATCCGGAGGCCGCCGAGCTCTGCGTCGTGGCCGACGACCGACCGGGCCTCCTGGCGAGCATCGCGGCGGCGATCACCGCGAACCGGCTCGAGGTCCTCGCGGCGCAGGTCTACTCGCGCCACGCGGGCGGGGCCGTCGAGGCGGTGGACCTCTTCTGGGTTCGCGATCGCGACGGCGGCACCGAGGGCGTCGAGCCGGCGCTCCCGCGGCTCGCGCGCGACCTCGACGACCTCTGCTCCGGCCGCGTCGGCGCGTCGGCGCTGCTGGAGTCGCGGGTCGGTTCGACCTCGCCGTGGCGGGAGCGCCCGAGCCCGGCCGTGCCGACCGAGGTGCTCGTCGACGACCGCGCCTCGCCCCGCCACACCGTGGTCGAGGTGTTCGCGAGGGACCGCCCGGGCCTCCTCTACCGGCTCGCGGGGGCGCTCCACGAGCTCCGCCTCTCCATCGCGCTGTCGAAGATCAACACGGAAGGGACGCGCGTGGCCGACGTGTTCTACGTGAACGAGCTCGACGGCTCGAAGGTGGTCCCTGGACCGCGCTACGGGGAGATCCGTGACACGCTCGTCGCGACCATCGAGAGCTAGGTGCGCGGTTCGGCGAGGCGAGGCGCGTCGAGCTAGAGTTCGGTCATCGAGATGACGGCGGACCTCGTCGGGGCCGTGCTGGACGGCAAGTTCGAGATCGAGAAGGCGCTCGCGTCCGGCGCCGGCGGCGACGTCTACGAGGCGATGCACCTCGGCCTCGCCACGCGCGTCGCGGTGAAGGTCCTCCGCCCGGGTATCCCCGAGACGGCCGACATCCGCCGCAAGCGGTTCACGCGCGAGGCGCGCGTGGCGGCGCGCCTGAAGAGCGATCACGTCGTACGCATCTACGACATCGTCGCGCCCGCCGAGGGGCCCACGTACATCGTGATGGAGCTTCTGCAGGGCGAGACGCTCGCCGATCGCGTGCGCCGGGCCGGGCCGCTCCCGGTGACCGAGGCGGTGGACTTCGTGCTCCAGGCCACGAAGCCGCTGGCCCAGATGCACGAGGAGGGCATCGTGCACCGCGACGTGAAGCCCTCGAACCTCTTCCTCGCGCGCGACGCCGACGGGAAAGAACGCATCAAGCTGCTCGACTTCGGCGTGGCGGCGTTCCAGCAGCCCGTGTTCCAGCCGCCGGTGGTCCAGCCCGCCGGCGCACGCGCGGACAGCTCGCTGACGCTGAGCGAGGTCGTGGTGGGGACGCCCCGTTACATGGCGCCGGAGCAGGTGAAGGCGTCGAAGCAAGTCGACGCGCGGGCCGACGTGTGGGCGCTCGGGGTGACGCTCTACGAGCTGCTCGCGGGGACGCCGCCGTTCGACGGGCAGACGGTGCTGGCGGTGCTCAACCAGATCGAGCGGCAGGAGCCGAAGCGGCTCTCCGAGGTTCGCCCCGAGATACCGGCCGCCCTCGCGGACGTCGTGCATGCATGCCTCGCGAAGGACCCCGGCGGCCGCCCCGCGAGCGCGCGCTCCCTCGCCGACGCGCTGGTCGAAGCCGTGGG
>JBEKGQ010000346.1:0-7471 GCA_050012715.1 Polyangiaceae bacterium | reverse complement strand
TACCCGCGGCTATCGGGGAGCCCTCATGGAATCGCGACCCAGGCGAGCAACGCGAGCGCCCCGCGACGGAGACGGGGGCTCAGGGGGCCCTGGCGCACCGGAAGCCCGCATAGTTGTTGCGCGTGCCTTGAGGGAGCTCGAAGCGGTTCGGCGGCTGGATCTCCTCCGCGGTGCTGGTGAAGCCCCCGCCCTTCACGACCTTCGCCGCGCCCGCGACGAGATACGCGCAGTCGTCGCACGGGTTGGCGAACGCGGCGAACGCGTCGAGCGTCGCCTCCCACACGTTGCCGGCCAGATCGAGCTGCCCGGTGCGCGCGACGCCGAGGGTCGTCGTCCCCACCGGCGCGATGCCGGGCAGGTTCATCACGTTGCAGAACATCTGCGCGTCGGGCGGATCGAAGTAGCAGTCGTAGATGGCGTACCGGTTCTGCGTCCCCGGATCCGCCGAGCCCCACGGGTACTCGCGCTGCTGACTGCCGCCGGCGGCGGCGAGCTCCCACTCCGCCTCGCTCGGTAGAAAGCCGCCGTCCCAGATGCAGAAGGCGTAGGACTCCGCCCAGGTCACGCAGTCGAGCGGAAGATCGTCGCGGGGCCCGGGGCTGCTCGTCCACGTGCTGAATGCGCCGCACGACCCCAGGTTGGCGTCGGTCGGGGCCACGCTGCCCTCGTCCGCTGGGTTCCAGCCCGCTTCGTAGGTGCCCGGGGCGGCGCTGTTCGCGAGACCGAGGCCGCCGCGGAGGTGGGCGTGCTTGCCCGATCCGGGGGCGGGACGGTAGCCCGCGTCCCACGCCGCCGCGAACGGGCGGAACCGGCCGACGGTCACCTCGAAGGCGTCGAGCCGAAATGCGCTCACCGTGGCGGGGTCGACTTCGCCGATCGGGCTGCCCGCGTCGTCGCTCGCATACGCCCGGTAGAAGGTGTCCCCCGACACCGGCAGGGTGATGCAGCACGTCTCGGGGGCGCTTCCGCAGCTGCTCGTTCCGGGGCCATCGGGAACGCAGCTCGGCGGGGCGCCTCCGTCGCCGGACGCGTCACGGTCGCTCGTCGCATCCAGGGCCGGACCGGGCGAGTCGAACGAGGCGTCCTCACCGCCGTCGTCCCCATCGTCGAGGCCCGTCCGGCCGCCGCACCCCGCGAGGAGCGCGCCCGAGGCGAGCACGAGAATGAGCAGAGAGGCCTTCACGGGCGCGACGTCACCGAAGTATGGGGCCGGCGCTTGCCCGGTGACAGTGTCGAATCAGGCAAGGTAGAACCGAGCGAGAGGTCCATGGCCTCCAAGCGCTCGACCCGCCTCACGTTCACCGCGCGCGTCGAGGCGGTGTCCGTCGGCGTGCCTTTCTACGTCGTCGCGGTATCGAAGGCGGTCAGCGCGGCGCTCGGCGCCGGCCGCGTGCACGTCGTCGGCACCGTGAACGGCGTCCCGCTCCAGACGAGCCTCAACCCCGTCGCGGGCGGCGGTCACAAGCTCTTCCTCAACCGCCGGATCCGCGAGGCGGCGAAGCTCGAGGCCGGCGATCGCGCCACGCTGGTCCTGGAGCGCGACCTCGCCCCGAGGGAAGAGGCGCTCCCCGAGGATCTGGTCGCGGCGCTCCGCGAGGCGGACGTCCTCGGTCCCTTCCAGCGGATCGCGCGCAGCACGAGGAACGAGGTCGTCCGCTGGATCGAGGACGCCAAGACCGAGCCGACCCGCGAGAAGCGAATCCTCCGCGCCGTCGAGCGCGGACTGGCCGCGCGCGAGAAGGAGATCGACCGGGAGGCCGCCCGCGCCGAGAAGGCCGGCCGCACGGACTGACGGCGATCGCCTCGCGGTTCGCCCGGGATGGATCAGTCCGTGCCCGGTGATGCGTCCGGGAGCGCGCCCGCGCAGAAGACCTGACCGAGACCGACGAACGAGTCGCCCATCGTCGGAAACACGCAATCCGAGTACGCCTCGTCCGAGTAGCACATGGCCGTCAGGTAGTCGGTCTCGCAGGTGCTGGTCGCCGCCTGATCCTCACATTGCTGAAACTCGGCGAGGCCCGCGGCGGTCGACGCGCTCGGGCAATGCAGCGCGCAGGAGGCCTGTTCGCAGAGATCCGCGGACTGAACGGCGGCGGCGCACGGTGGACCCGCGTCGTCCGTCGCGACGAGCGCGATGCACCCGGACACGTTGGGGATCGCGAGGCCGTTCGGGAACGTCACGATCGCTC
Source organism: Polyangiaceae bacterium (assembly GCA_050012715.1). GTDB lineage: Bacteria > Myxococcota_A > Polyangia > Polyangiales > Polyangiaceae > Palsa-1150. The sequence continues at coordinate 5,282 of JBEKGQ010000346.1, read as the reverse complement.
CCCACTGGGACGCGGTCGACGGGGTGACCATGCAGGCGACGCAGGACGCGTTGGCGGGGTCCCCCTCGAAGACCGCGCACGACGAGGCGCCGCCGTCGCCCCAGCAGTCGTCGTAGAGGGCCTGGATCTGCGCCGCGGTGCAGGCCGAGCGCGGCGCGATCGGGGGCACGAACGGTGCGCCGCCGTCGACCGCGCGCGGCTCGCAACCGCCGTCATCCCCGCTCGCGTCCTCCATCGCGGAGTCCTCCGCGTGCCTCGTCACCTCGGAGCCGTCCTCGCCGGCATCGGCCACACCGCCCCCGCCGTTGCCACCGCTGCACGCGAGGACGACGGCCCCCGCCGTCGCGGCCGAAGCGGCGGCGAGCGCCAGGGGCCACCGCAACCGCGCGAGCGAGTCGTTCGACACGGGCGGGCAAGCTACCACGCGCCTCACCACGGGCACGTGGACAGCGCCATGATGGCGGCGAGCCGCGCCTTGATGACGCCGAACTCGGCGACGACGAGCGCCTGCTCCGCCTGGCGGTGGGCCTCCGACGCGGTCACGAGATCCACGCTCGTTCCCAGCCCCTTCGAATAGGCGGTCTGGGTCAGCGAGTCGTTCAGCGCGGCGAGGTCGCGCTGCTCGAGCGCCACCTTGTACGACAGCTCGGCGACGCCGACTCCGCGCTGGGCCTGCTCGACCTGGATGATCGCCTGGCGGCGGAGCGCTTCCAGGGCCTGCGCCGCGGTGTCCTCCGCGGCCCGCTGGCTCTTGATCTGCCCGAGGCGCGTTCCCCCGTCGAAGAGCGGGACGGAGAGCGCCGCGCCGACGCTCCAGGTCGGGTTCGGGTACCCGGCGTTGACGGCGGTGGTCGCGGTGAGGCTGCTCGTGCCGGTGAGGACGGGGATGAACGAGTACCAGGTGTTGCGCAGGTTGCGCTTGGCGACCTCGAGGTTCGTGCGCGCCGCGGCGATGTCCGGCCGCTGGTCGACCGAATCGACGACCCGACACGAGTGGAGGGCGTCCTCGGCGATGGCGTTGACGTTCATGTCGCGCGAGACGCCCATCTCGATGGGGATCCCCACCGTCAGCCCGAGAGACTCGCGCGCCTGGCGAACCGCCTCGTCCCCGGTCACGAGCGCGACGCGCGCGTTGGCCGCGTTCTGCTTCGCGCGGACGACGTCGAGCATCGTCGCCGCGCCGAGCGCCGCCTTGCGCTCCGACAGCGCGAGCTGCTCCAGCGCGACCCGCAATCCCACGCGGTTGATGTCCGCGCTCCGCTCGGCGGTCACCACGCTGACGATCTGGTTTGCCAGGCTGAGGTCGAGCGTGCGCCTCGTGTCGTCGACGGTCATGCGGCTCGAGTCCTCCATCAGCTCGTTGATGCTGATCTGGTCGAACTCCTGGAAGTTGACGATGTCCTGCGAGACCGTCAGCGACCCGGTCAGCGTGTTGGGGATGGGCACGACGTTCGTGAGGACGGTGCCCACCGCGCTCTCGGACACCGTCCGCGTGAGGAGCTGGTGGGTGTACGACGCGTTCGCGCAGCCCGGAGGGGCCGAGCTGCCCCCGGCGCATCCGCCGAGAGCCGGCAGGTACTGCGCCAGCGCCACCATGGTCTGCCCCTCGGCGTTGAGGACCTGATCGAGCGCGGTCTTCAGGTTGGTCGAGCGCGCGCGAAGCATCTGCTGCGCCTCGGCCCACGACGCGATGAGGCGCCTGGGCGGAGGCACGGGGGCGAGCATCGGATCGTCGACCGACGGCGGCGCGGGGACCTCGGGAGGCGGCGGGGCGATGACGGGCACCGCCGGGGGGACGGACGGCACCACCGGCTTCAGTGGCTGCACCATGGGGGGCGCCAGAGGCTGAGGCGCGGGAGGCGGTGGCGCGACGGCCTGGGCCAGAGCAGCACGGGGAAGGGCGAAGAGGAGCGCCGCGAGGAGAGCTTTTCGGAGCATTCCCCATCATTGGGCGGTCCCCGGGAATCTCCACGGACTCCCGACGAGCCGGCTCTCCTGCCTGCCCGAGCGTGCTTGGCCGCGCCCATGGAGCGCGCTCAGCCAGGCGCGAGGACGCGTCAGTAACCGCTCTCGAAGACGCGGTAGCGCCGCTCGAGCTCCCACTCGGCCTGCGCCTTCGCGTTGGCGCTCAGATAGGCCGCGCAGGGCGCGGTCGGCGTCGTGGTGCTCGACGTGTCCGCGGCGTCGGCGCAGGCGGACGCGACGGTGAGCGAAGAGAAGTCGGCGAAGAGGCTCGATCCCGGGAGGAAGCTGTACTCGAGGCTGTTGCGCGAGAGCGCCTTCAAATCGAGATAGCCGAGGTCCTGGTCGCTGACCGCGCGGACGTACTCGCCCGTCATGCTCGAGCGGGCGACGCCCTCGTCGTCGGTGGCGAGCGCCACCGGCACGCCCGCCGCCATGTACTTCGCGAGCGGGTGCGCGGCGCCCGACACGAGGAGGATGTCGGCGTTGCTGGACAGGCACACCTCGACGAGGATCTTCTTCGTGGCGAGCTCGCCCATCACCGTCGCGGTGGCCGACTCTTCCTCGATGTCGACCCCGTGGCCGATGCGGCTGGCGCCCGCGATCTCCACCGCCTTCTGCACGTGATCGATCGTGGGGATGGTGTAGCCCGACGGCATGTAAGCGTCCGCGAGCTCGCCGGCGTGGAGCGAGAGGCGGAGCGGGCTCTGGCCCGCGTAGACGCCGCTCAGGTACTGGAGCATCGACATCTGCAGGTCGTAGTTGGCGAGCGCGGCCACCGCGTCCTCGGGTCCCACGAGGTTCAGCGCGACCAGGCGCGGCTCGGCCTTCGCCGCCTCGTAGGCGGCCACCATCTGCGCGAAGACCGCGGGGGCCGCACCGCTGCGCGAGATGTACGCCTCGTAGCGCGTCGCGATGCCGCAGGCGGCGGGCGGGCTCGCCCCGCCGCAGCCGAGCGCGGTCTGTGCCCCGCTCTCGGTGTTCGCGATGTCGGAGGTGATGGCGCTGACCGCCGTGGACCAGGTCGACGACGCGAGCAGCGTCGTCCGGAACGAGGCGAAGTCGGCCGCGGTCATCGCGTTGGCGCCGTTCGCGGTCGCCCACGTGTTCGTCCCCAGGTCCTCCGCGGTGGAGTTCGAGGTCAACATCGCCTCGATGTAGACCTCGTTCTCGGCCGCCGCGCGCGTCAGCACGTCGGCGAGCGACGCGGCGTGGTGGGCGGTCCCGGACATCTCGCCGAACAGGTCGAACGTCGCGAAGAAGTGATCGTGCCCGCTCTGCGACGGCGACGCGACGAAGTTCAGCATCGACATGGCCTCGACGGCCTGCGTGTAGAGCGCCGCGCTCGAGGCCGGGATGGGGACGTCGCCCGAGTACCCGCACGTATCGATGGACAGGTAGTAGCTGCCGGTGGCCGTCTCGAGGCAGTCGTTCGCGGTGGCCGCCCAGCCGAGGTAGGTCTCCGCGTAAACGGCGCCGGAGAGATGGTGGTGCAGATCGCCGCCCTTCGGCATCTGCATGAGAAACGCGGCGAGCTGGGTGGGATCGCCTTGGATCGCGCCCATGTGCGCCGCGGTGGCCTGCTCCGGCGTGTTGCCCCCGTCCTGCGAGTTGGCGCCGGCGTCCTGAGCCTGGCTGCACCCCGCCGGGAGCGAAGCCATCAACGAGCCAAGAGAGAGTACCCGAAGCAGCGCATGAACCCGCATGTCGACCTCGCGCGCGAGACGTTCGCTCGCCCTCTCCCAGACGCCTGGATGACTGTCAACCGGATCGTCGCGACGGGCGCTTCGAGGATCGCTGCTCGTGGATATGTGCAGGCGAGGTCGTCACCTCCGATCGCCGGGGATCCTCACGGAAGGTCGTCGTCCCACCCGAGGCCTTCGAGGATCCGCGGGATGCACTTGTCGATCCTCGACTCTCGGGTCTTCGACTGCTTCGCCTGGGAGAAGTAATAGATGTACCCGCGCTGCCTTCCCGGAGTCAGCGCCGCGAACGCCTTCCTCAGGTTGGCGCTCTTGTCGAGCCGCTCCTCGAGCTCCGCCGGCATCTCGAAGTCCTCCGTCCGCTTGAGGGGCACCTTCGCGCCGGACTTCTCCAGCTCGATGGCTTCGCGGACGTAGGTCGTCAGCGTCTTCTCGAGCTTCGCGATCTGCTGGACGCTGGTGAACCGGATCTGGCGCGCGGCCTGAACGTTCTTCGTCTGCTGGATCAGGATGCCCTTCGGATCCGGGAGCAGCACCCCCTTCATGAACAGCATCGCGCAGTACTCCTTGAACCCGTGAATGAGGACGACGTTCTTGCCGTCGAGGCTGTAGCAAGGCTGGCCCCACTTGAGATCCTCGGTGAGCCCGCAATCGAGGATGAGCTTCCTCAGCTTCTCGAACTCGGGCCTCCACTTCTCTTCCCGGCGAAGGAAGGCGTCGACCTTGGGGCTCCCGGCCGCTCCCCCACCGGAACCGGCCCTCGGACCATTCGCTCGCGAGCTCGCCGCCATCTTGATCCTTGCTCCCTTCTCCGGCCGCAGCTTAGTCCGGGTCGGAGCCGAGCGGACGGTGCGCCGCCCGTCGGTTGACGCGCCGAGTCGTCCCCGACCCCGAGCTACGTGAGCGCCGGCTTCGCGATCTCGCGTGGACCGATCCGCTCACCGGCGTCTCCAATCGCCGGCGCTTCCTGGAGCTCTTCGCCGTCGAGTTCGAGCGGGCGAAGCGCTACGGAGAGGAGCTGTCGTGCGTGATGCTCGACCTCGATCACTTCAAGGACGTCAACGACCGCTATGGCCACCTCGTCGGTGATCGCGTCCTCGTCGCCGCCGCCGATGCGTTTCGCGGCTCGACGGTCCGGACGCGCTCATGCGCGGCGCGGACGACGCGCTCTACCAGGCGAAGAGCAGCGGGCGAAACTGCGTCGTCTCGGTCCGGCCGCCGGCACCGACCGTCGTCGCTTCGTGATCGGCGCGGAGCGGCATCCCACCCGACGGACGACTGGCCGCGTGGAGGGACGGACGAGGACGCTCCCGTTGCAGCTCTCTGGCGGTGGCGTAAGTTCTGGATGGTCGGTGATGACGCAACCCCGTGCACGCAACAGCTTCCTCGCCTGGGCCATGCTCGCGCTGCTCGTCTCGGCGGTCGGCGCGTCGGCGTGCGAGCCTTCGGACACCGGGCCCCGACAGAGCTTCGCGAGCATGACGACGTGCCCCGCGAGCGAGTCGTCCGTCGTGCCGCGCCCCGACTACCGCATGCCGCTGCCGCCTGCGATGCCGCCGCCCCCCGACGTCGCTGGCGATCCCGCACGGCTCGCGGACTGGCGGCGTCGCGACGCCG
>JBEKGQ010000345.1:0-7485 GCA_050012715.1 Polyangiaceae bacterium | reverse complement strand
ATCGCTTGGTCTCGGCCGAAATACGCCCACCTTTCTCCCCGTGGGGCGGGGAGGGGGCTCGGCGGGGGGGGGGTGCGGTTCGTCTAGGATGAGGCGTGGGTCCTCGGGGAGGAAGCGTGGGTCCTCGAGGACTCGAGGAGGAGGCGGGGGTCCTCGAGGAGGTCGGCGGGCTACTCGGCCGTCTTGGGCGGCGGGCCGAGCTGGATGCGCTCGCCGATGTACGCACCGATGAGGGTCAGCAGGATCCCGATGGCGGCGAAGATCAGGTAGAGAAAGAGCGGCATCGTCCGGACGGTCTGGCTCTGGATGAGCAGGAACGTCGTCGGGATGGCGACGAGCAGGCTCGCCACCGCAGGCTCGATGAAGGTGCGGCCGGGGGAGATCATCCCGACGAGCAGCCCGCCGAGGAACCACACCGGGATGCACACGAGCATCCCGTTCTGGCCCTCGAAGTCGAGCAGCGTGATGACCATCGGGAGGCCGAAGATGAGCGCCGCGGTGAGTACGCCCTGCACGAGGAACGCGATGAGCAACCACTGGACGCTCACGCCCTCCTGCGAATAGCGGCGCGACAGATCGTCGCCGGGGCCGCCGCGCCGTTTCTCCGGGCCCTCCATCTTGGCGCCGCACGAGGCGCAGCGGACCGACCCCGGGGGGTTCTTCGTGAACCCGCAGGACGCACAGATGAGGGGCTTCGCGGCAGCCATCGGGCTACACGGTACCGCCCTCGCCCCGGCGCAGCCAAGCGCGAATCACCGAAAGGAGGCTGGCAGGAACGTACGCCGCGAGCCTGCGAGCGGCTCGTCTGTGCGAAGGCTCCCCCGCAGGGGAGCCTCGCAGGAACATCCCGCGGCCGGGGGTGTCGAGCTATGCTGTGAGCGGCGTGTCGCGAGAGGCCCCCCCGTCGTTTCCGTCGGCGCTCGAGCTCGGCCCCGACTCGAAGGACGAGCTCGACCCGGAGCTCCTGGCGCTGCCGGATCCGCCGCGGCGCGAGCGCACGCTGACCGTCGTCGTCCTCGGCTTCGCGGCGGTGCTGTCGCTCGCGATGGTCTTCGCCCTCCGTAGGGACGTCGCCTACGCGTTCGCGAACGGAACGCCTGCCAGCGTGGGGGAGCTTCGCACGGCGAGCGGGGAGACGCTCACGGCGAACGAGAATCGGCTCGTGCGGGCGGACGGGATGCTCGGGGCCGTCGGGGGGATCCGCTACGAGCGGCCGTTCCTCGACGACACGTTCCGCACGCTGGCCGTGGCCGGGCGGGACGACGTGTGGGTCGACGTCCGCGTCCCGACAGGGCAGGAGAGTGGCCGCTGGGAGCCGCCACGCGCCTTCACGGGCCGGCTCGTGCGCTTCGGGGCCGCCGGTCCGCGCCACCGCGGGCTCGCGGGCGCCATCGAGCGGACGACGGGGAGCACCGTGCCCGCGGGGGCGTGGCTGCTGGTCGACGGGGAGGCCCCGGAGAGCGCCCGCTGGACGGTGCTGTTGGCGGCGATGTTCCTCGGCTTCGCGGCGTGGAACGCCGTCGCCATCGCGCGCATCCTCCGCAGGGTGCGCTGAGGGCAGCGGCGGGGGTCCGCTCTCAGTTCGGGCAGCGCTCGAGGAACTTGCCGCAGGGCTTCGCGACCGGCGCCGCCGCTCCGGGCTTCGTCATGTAGAAGGTCTGCTTCAGCTTCTGGCCCGCCTTGAGCGTGACCTTCTTCGTCTGCCCCAGGTACGACGCCTTGCCGACGACGATCGTGTGCGGCCCGACCGCCACCTCCAGCGGTAGTGCCGGCACGACGCCGGCGTCGCTCGTGTCGAGCGCCTTGTCGTCGACCTTCACCGCGTCGCAGTCCGGGACGCACACGATCGTCAGCTCCGGGCTCGCGCTCGCCGCGGCGTCGGCTCCCTCGCCCGCAGTCGCGGCGGCCACGCCGCCGTCGGCGACGACCTGCGCGGCCGCGCCGCCCGCGTCGACCGTCTCCACGGGCGGCGCGTTCGTCGCCGCGGTCGTCGCCGCCGGAGGCGGGGTCGACGCGGTGGTGGCCGCCGTGGTGGAAGGCGGCGGCGTGGCGGCGCTCTGCGTCGTCTCCGGCTTGGTGTCGTTCGACGCCGTGCCCCCGTGACGCGGCAGGAACAGGACGAGCGCCACGACGCCGCCCACCACCAGCAGGCCCACGATGGCCAGCACGATGAAGAGCGGCGCCTTCGACTTGGGCACGACCACCGACGACTCGGGCTGCGGCCGCCCCGAGTAGCCCGCCTGCGCGCCGGCCGGCATCGGGCCGCCCATCGGAACGCCGCCCATCTGCGGCGGGGGAGCCGGCGCCTGGAAGCCTCCATACGGCGTCGGCAGCATCGCTCCGGGCCCCGGCGCGCCCTGAGGGGACATTGCTTGCCCCTGGAAGCCCTGCATCGGCTGCTGCGGCACCGGCACCGGCACCGGCATGGCCGGCTGCGGCCCCGGCTGGGGAGCAGCCTGCGTCGAGGGCACGTGCTGCGCCATCCACGCCGCGTCCGCGGGCGAGTTGATCGCCAGCGTGGAGCCCCCCCCGTAGTCCGGCGGCGGCTGCGAGAGCGGCGACGGCGCCATCATCGTCGCCGCGTTCCCCACCGCCGCGGCGCTGTGCTGGCGGATGAGATCCTGCGCCGCCTGCGGCATCGCGTTGAGCGGCATCGTCATCGCCAGGTTCTTCGGCGCCGCGCCTCCCGCCTTCGCCAGCGTGTCGGCCAGCTCGCCGACGGAGCCGAACCGCTCGCCCGGGTTCAGCGAGAGCGCGCGCACGAGCGCCCCGTCGAACGCCGTCGTCATCGTCACCCCGGCCTCGCGGGCGCGCGCCGACGGGGGGACCCGCGCCGCCGCCATCTCCTGCTGCAGCCCCGCCAGGTCCGGCGATGCGCCCTGGCACGACCGCCAGTACGAGCGCCCGGTCGCCGCGTAGAACGCGACCAGCGCGGCCGAGAAGATGTCCGCCGGTGCGCCGCCCGGCGCGCCCTGCATCTGCTCGGGCGCCAGCCACGGCGCGGCGATGGCGTAGCCCTCGTTCGACGGCAGCGCGGCACGGGCGACCCCGACGCCGAAGTCGGTCACCTTCGCCGCGCGCTGCGGCGCGTCGCCGACGAAGACGTTGTTCGGCTTGAGCGCGCCGTGGGCGAGCCGCTGCCCGTGCGCCGCGTCGACCGACCGCGCGATGCCGCGCAGGAGCAGCACCACCTCGGCCGGAGGAAGCGCGCCGCGCTCGATGGTCTGCGTGAGCGAAGGGATCGACGCGAGGTCGGTCACCATGAACGGAGCGCCGGTCTGCGGGTCGAAGCCGCTCTCCAGGATGGGCAGCGCCGCGTCGCCGAGCGCACCCATGGCCGCGGCCACCTGCTGCAGGGCGCCGAGCACATCGCTCCGCTGCGCGAGCTGCGGCGAGAAGAGCTTCACGACGACGTCGCGCCCCGGCGTGAGAACGGCGGTGTACGTCGCCGTCGCGCCTCCGTAGCCGAGCATCGCCCGGATGGAATACTTGCCGGCGATGACCTGGCCGGGGGCGACGCGCGGTGCGCTCACGGAGCCGCCGCCGGCGGGGAAGGCGGGGGCGTCGGCCCCAGGGACTCGATCGCGCCGAGGATTGCCTTGTCGGCGTCGCTCTTGTCGTCGGACGGGACGAAGCCCGCGCCGAGGAGCCAGGACTTGTTGGGCAGCTCCGTGCCGAAAAGGAGCACCGGCCCCTTCTTCAGGCCCTTCGTCACGTCATCCGCCTGCCAGAACGACACCTCCAGCCCGCCCACGCGGGCCTTCTTGCCCGGGTTGGCCCAGCCGACCTTGTGCTTCGGCGGGCTCACGCCGAGGAGGTTCACGAGCGCGGCGAAGGCCCCCTCGCGGTTCGCCTCGGAGGACACGAGATCGAACGTGGCCACGACGAGCATCGCGTCGTTCGACGCCATGATGGTCGCGTCGTCGGTCTGTGCGTAGGCCCAGCCGCTCGGGACGGCGAGGCCGAAGCCGGACCGCTTCACCCGCGCGAACGTCCCGTTCTGGCCGACGCATCCCTCGCTCATGGCCTCGCACTTCGGCGGCGGAGGCGGCGGCGGCGGGGGAGGCGCCACCACCGGGGGCGGAGGCGGCGGCGGCGCGGGCGGCGGCGGGTGGTGGCAGCCGGCAGAAAGGACGACCACGCCCAGGACAGCGATGAGGTTCTTCATCGACCTCGGCATGGAAGCACTGAAACGAGAAAACGTCATCGTGTCAGATGGGTGACCGGGGGTGACCGACCCGGAAAGCGCCGACGAGACCGTGCTAAGTAGGGCCCGGTGAGGGTCGCGATCGTCGGCGGCGGCATGATGGGCTGCGCGACCGCCCTCGCGCTCACCGAGCGGGGGGCCGACGTCGTCGTCCTCGAACGAGCCGTGCCCGGCGCCGAGGCCTCGAGCGCGGCGGCCGGCATCCTGGGGGCCCAGGTGGAGCTCCATGGGCGGGAGGAGGACGCTGCGCTGTTCCGGCGGGCGCGCGAGGGATGGCCCGCGTGGGCCGCCGAGCTGCGGGAGGCGACGGGGCTGGAGGTCGGGTGGCGCCGGTCCGGCGTCCTGCGCATCGGGCGGAGCGACGACGAGCGCGAGGCGCTCGCGGCGGAGGTCGCGTGGCAGACGGCCCGCGGGATGCGCGCGGAGCTGCTCGAGCCGGCCCGGGCGCGGGAGGTCGAGCCGGAGCTCGGCGACGGCGTCCTCGCCGCGGCGTACTTCCCCGAGGACGCGCAGGTCGACCCGCCGGCTCTGCTGCGCGCGCTGATGGCGGCTCTCGCGCGGGATCCCCAAGCGACCATCCGCTCGGGGACGACGGTGGAGCGCCTCCTCGTCGAAGGGGACCGCTGCGCGGGGGTGAAGCTCGACGACGGCGAGCTCCGCGCGGACGCGACGGTGCTGGCGGCGGGGAGCTGGTCGTCGCTCGTCCCGGGCGTGCCGGACACGGTGCCGGTGGTGCGGCCGGTGCGCGGCCAGATGGTGCTCCTCGACGAGCGACCGCCGCGCGTGCGGACCATCGTCTTCGGGGCCGGCGGGTATGTCGTGCCGCGCGGCGACGGTCGCGTGCTCTGCGGCTCGACGATGGAGCACGTGGGGTTCCGCCGGGAGGTGACCGCCGGAGGCGTGCAGTCCATCCTCGCCAGCGCGCTCGCGTGCGTGCCGTCGCTCGCCGCGGCGCAGCTGGCGGGGACGTGGAGCAACTTCCGCCCGCACACCGAGCAAGGCGCCCTCGTGGGGGCGTCGCCGCTCGCGGGGCTCTTTCTCGCGACGGGGCACCACCGAAACGGGATCCTCCTGGCGAAGACCACGGCGGACGCGGTGACGGAGGCGATCCTGGCTGCTACGGGTTGAAGTCGGGCTGCGCCGCGGGGGGAGGCGTCGCGGGCTTGGGCGGAGGCGCCGGCAGCTTGGGCGGGGGCGGCACGGCCGGTGGAGGTGGCGACGCCGACGGCGGGGCCACCGGCTTGGGCGCGGCCTTGGGCGCCGGCTTCTTCTCCTCCTCCTTCTCCTCCTCCTTCTTCTCGTCCTTCTTCTCTTCTTTCTTCTCGTCCTTCTTCTTGTCGTCCGCCGCGGGGGCGACGGCCAGCGCGTCGCCCTTCGTCACGTCGAAGCTCGGCGGCGTGCTCGGATCACACCCCGGGAGAAAGCCCGTCGCGTCGAACTCGCTCCTCAGGCTGCCCTTCGACTCGTTCTTGCTCGCGTCCACGTAGACCGCCTCGACGCGGACCTCGTGCTTGCCGGCGCGCGAGGGCGAGCAGTAGGAGAGGAGGTAGTAGCTCCGCGTCCGCGCCTCGACGCGCGCGCCCACGTCGTCGAACGCCTTGACGATGGCGGTCTTGTCGGCGGCCATCGCGGTGCCGCTCTTGCCGATGTCCTCGAGCTGCGGCTCCTTCATCTCGGCGCCCAGGCCGATGGCGTAGACGTCGAACGGCTTCTCGCGGATGTGCTGCTGCATCGTCCCCGCCGGGACGCGGTTCGCGCGATCGGTCCCGTCGGTGAAGACGACCAGGGTGCCGAACTTGAGCGGCTGGGTCGTCTTGCCGAGCGCGTTGTCGAGCTCGTCGAGCGCCTTCACGACCGCGCCGTTCAGGTTCGTGCTCGGGTCCTTCGGCTTGAAGGTGGCGAGCTGCTGGACCCCCGCCTTCGCGCTGCCCGCCTGGTCGGTGAAGGGCACGATGGGGTGGAGATCGGCGCTGCCGTCGAAGGCGTAGATGGCGACCTTCTGCTGCTTCTCGACCCGCTCGGTGAACGTCCCCACCGCCTGCACGACCGACTCGCTGTTGCCGCTCTCGCTGACGCTCGCGCTCATGTCGACGAGCAGCAGCGTGTAGTGGACGGCGGCGACCTCCGGGTTGAGGACCGTCTGCTTGCTCTCGTATTGCGAGACGAGCTGCCCGTCCTCGTAGATGCGGAACTGGTCGGCGCTGAGACCGCCGATGGGATCGCCCTGCTGCGTCTCCACCTTGAAGTAGACGGCGACGTTGCTCGGCTTCTGCTGCGTCATCTTGATGCTCGTCAACTGGAGCCCCGCGCAGCCGGTGCTGGCGAGGACGAGAAGAGCGCCGAAGAGGCCGCGGAGGGGGACGAGGGCGCGCGTCATGGGCCGGTCGGCTGGAGAGTCTACCCTCGGTCAGCGCTCGACGGCGAACGAGTGGACGATCGACTCGCACGTCGACCGGTAGCGCTCGAAGGCGGTCGAGGAGACGGCGCAGCTCACGACGTAGCCGGTGCCGCGTGAGGAGAGGAAGCTCTGCATCGTGCGGTAAGGGACCGTCGACGGCGGAACCGGCGTCCAGCGCGCCTCGATGATCAGCGTGGGATCGCCGTCGACGACGTCCTCGCGGACGACCTCGACCATGGCGCCCTTGCGCAGCGCCGTCTCGTTGGCGCGCGCGTACTCGTAAGAATCGCCCGTGAACGGCTCGGTCACCACGTTCACGTTGGCGTGGAAGTCGTCGGCGGTCTGCGGGTCCTCGACCGCCCACGCGGCCGCGGGCGTCTTCATCTCCTTCCACGTGGTCGGCACCGCGATGCGCCAGCCGGAGCCCATCTGCTCGCCGAATCCCGCGGGCATCGGGGGCGGCGTGTACGTCGTGACGCGGGCGTGCTTCGAGTGCTTGCACCCGCCGGCGGTCGCCGCGACGAGGGCGAGGCTCGCCGCGACGAAGACGGCGGCAGCGAGGTTCCTCCGCGGCATCATCGGCATCCTAGCCGAGTCGCCTCTCAACGCCGCTTGCTCGGCGCCGGCGACGGCTCGAGCGGAACGATGGGGACGCGGGGGGCGACGGGCGGCGGCACGACGACGCTCCCGGGCACGAGCGGCACGGCCGGGGCCGCTGTCGTCGTCTCCGCGGCCGACGTCGGAAGCGTCGTCGTCGTGTTGCGCTTGCCCCCCCGCTCCTGGATGTGCGCGTAGAGGACGGCCCCGAGCAGCGCCATGGCCGCCACCGCGAGGACGATCACGACGACGATGAGCGCCCCGCGGCCTCTCCGGCGCGGCA
>JBEKGQ010000344.1:0-7494 GCA_050012715.1 Polyangiaceae bacterium | reverse complement strand
GACGAGGGTCAGGATGATCGCCCCGCCCGCGCCGACGGGCCCGTACACCCCGCTCAACCAGCTCGCCGTCACCGCCAGCACCGTCACGAGGAAGAGACCCAGCGCGAGCGCCACCGCCGAGGCCGCGCGAGCGGCTCGCTCCGCCCACGTCGCACGGACCAGGAGACCCACGCCGGCGCCGAGCTCGAGCGCCGTCAGCACCGCCGCCGCCACGTCGACCGGCCACCAGCGCGCCGGCAGCGCGACGAAGACTCCCAGCCCGACCGCCGCCGCCGTCAGCAGGTCGGCGATGCCGAGGACCAGCGCCGCACGCCGCGAGAGCATGGCCGCGGAGTATCCTCCTACTTGTCCGTCCCGTCCTGCTTTCGCGCGATGACGTCGAGCACCCCGTCGAACGCGTCCCGCATGGCCCACGCTTGGGCGACCGGGTCGGTCAGCGACGCCGCGTGTCGCTGCGCGTCGCCGAGCGCCTTCGCGGGGCCGTGGCAAGACGCGGGGAGCCGGCGAACGAGGTCGGACGTCGCGCCGTCGTAGACGTGGTAGCAGGCGTCGGGCTTGCCGGCGTTGTAGAGGGGCGCGCCCGCCTCGATCGCCGCGCCGACCATCTTCACCGTGAGCTTCTGCGCGTCCACCGAGCAGCCGTCGAGGAACGCCGTCGGGAAGTGCGGCACGCTCCGCCTCGGCTTGGGAGCGCTCGCGGCACGCAGGTTGGCGATGAGCGCCGCGAACTCCGCGAACGCCATCGGCGCGGGCTTCTCCATCATCGGTACGAGGTAGCGAACGGGCATCCCGAAGGCGAGGTTCTGCCCGCCCTCGACGACGGCGGTGGCCACGCCGATCACCTCGCCCCGCTCGTTGAACAGCGGACCGCCCGACGAGCCCGGCGCGATGGGGGCGGAGACCTGCAGGACCTCGAGGCCCTTCTCGACCTTGCGGCGCGCGCTCACGAGGCCGTTCGAGACGGTGTCCTCGAGGCCCATCGGGTTGCCGATGGCGACCACCGGGTCACCGGCGCGCATGGCGTCGCTGTCCCCGAGCGCGAGCACCGGGAGCCCCTGCGCCTCGACCCGCACGAGCGCGAGGTCGTGGTCGGGGCTCGCCGCGAGGACCTCGATGACGGGCAGCTCGCGGCCGTCGCGCAGCGTGACGACGACCCGCGGGCCGCCGACGACGACGTGCAGGTTGGTGGCGATCCACCCGTCCGCGCGGACGATGAAGCCGGTGCCGAGCGTGCGTGCCGTCCGCATCGTGACGACCGACGGCAGGGACCGCGCCGCGATGTCGGCCGGTGTGAGCGGGCGGGGCGCGGTCACGACCGACGTCACGGCCACCGGCGCCGCCCGAGAGCTGCACCCGAGGAAGACCGACGCCACCAGCGCGACCATCGCTCGCATCGAGTCGCTAGTGTGACACATCGCGGCGAGCTGCGACCGCGACCGCCGACGTGGGCGAGCGGTTGAGCACAGCGAGGCGCGAAGGAAGGGTACGCTCGCGGTTCGCGTAACCCACGCTGCGTACGCCTCGACCTGGGAGCTCCCTCCGATGACCCGTTCCGCATCCGCCATCTTCGCCGTCTCGGCGCTCGCCGCCGTCCTCGCCGCCTGCGCCGGCGGCAGCGGCCCCCTGCCCGGCACGAAGTCCGCGAGCGACGTGCAGACCGCCGGCCTCTCCCAGACCGCGGTCGGCAAGAACAAGTGCGACCCCAAGTCGGCGAACCGGCCTTTCGTCATCGAGTGGGACGCGACCGACATGTCGAGCTTCGAGTCGCGCGCCGCGAACGACGTCGTCTTCGTGAAGTACGAGGGGTGCGACCTGCAGATCGTCGACGGCTGCGTGCAGGACTCGGTGCGCGGCTCCTTCGGCTCCTACAAGCCGGTGGAGTGGACGAGCGGCTCGGTCGAGTCGATGGACATCAACAACGACGGCGACCTCTACGCCAAGCTGCCGCTCGGCGCAGCGGAGCTGGGCGGTCGCGTCGAGGGCGGCGAGAAGTTCCACATGGAGTACTTCGTCAGCGGCACGCGCTCGGCGACGCGCGAGTCCGTCGCGCGGGGCGACCTCGGGAAGGTGGCGGCGTGCAAGTCGGCGACGCACTTCGTCTACGCGTACAACCTCGGAGCATTCGCGCTCGGCTCGCAGTCGTCGATCAAGGGGTCCGTCAACGGCACGGTGTGGGGGTTTGGCGGCGGGGTCGATCGCTCCTCGTCGTCGAAGGCCGAGAAGGCGGGCGGCGTCCTCGCGAGCTGCCGCGGTGAGTCGGCCAAGGACACCGCGACTTGCCGGGTGCCCATCCGCCTCACGCTGCGCGAGATCAGCGAGGGCGACAGCGCGGAGACGGCGGAGGCCCAGGCGCCGGAGACGCCGGAGGCGAAGAACCTCGCAGGCAAGCTCCTGGCGCGCACCGACCGCGAGCACAAGGCGGCGGAGCACGCCGACGCGGCGCGCATGAAGGCGAGCTCGCGCGACGGGAAGGGGTGCCTCGCGGAGCTGGACGAGCACGACAAGCTCGACCCGCGGCCCGAGGGTATGTCGACCACGCTCGGCTCGGCCTGGTCGAGCATCCGCGGCCAGTGCTTGATGCTCGCGGGGCAGTGCCAGGCCGGCAAGATCATGTTCCGCAAGTCGATGGAGAAGAACGCAGGAGCGAACATGGGGCCCGAGCAGCTCGACCGGACCGCCGACGCCTTCGCCAGCATGAACTGCCAGGGCGGCTCCATGGCACCGCGCGATCAGCTGCTCAAGGCGCTCTTCGATCTGAACCAGGGCGCCTACATGCAGAAGAAGACGACCGCGGCGTGTGACGCCGCGTACCAGACGGCCAAGCGGCTCGTCCCGACCGTGAAGCCGAACGACGACGACGACACGCAGGTGAAGCAGGCCGGCGCCGCGCTGCGGACGACGGGGCCGACGTGCTTCGCCAAGGCCGGCGACTGCGACTCGGCCTGGAGCGCGTGGAAGGAGGCGTGGAAGCTCGACCCGAACCTGTCGCCGCAGTCGCGGAACCTGAACGACGACGCGCTCCGGCGCGGATTCGAGGCCGTCGTGTCGAAGTGCAAGGGGAAGTGACCCCGGAGCGAGCTACGCTGCCGGGATGCGCCCCGGGAGCGGCATCCTCGCGTTCGCGCTGCTGAGCGCCTCGCGATGCGACGCAGGCTCTCCGTCGGGTGCAACGGCGTCGCCCTCCGCAAGCGCCGCGCCCGCGACGGCCGACTCCGCGCCCTGCGTCGCCACCATCGCCGAGCACCAGCGCAGCGTGACGGCGCACCTCGAGGCGGCCCGCACCAAGACGAGCGCCCGCGACGGCGCCGGCTGCCTGGCGGAGCTCGACGCGTACGACCGCGAGGCGTGGGACTCGAGCCCATCGACGAGCGCGTCCTCGGCGATGGCGACGAGCCGCGCCCTCTGCATGATGCTCGCGGGGGACTGCACGCGCGGCAAGGAGCTCTACCGCGCCGCGATGGCGACGAGCTCTGGCGCGATGATGGGGCCGGAGACGCTCGACCGGAGCGTCGACACCATGGGCAGCCTATACTGCCAGGGCGGAACGCTCGAGCCGCGCGACGCATTGCTGAGGGCGAGCATGGACCTCAACCAGGGTGCGTACATGAGCACCACGACGACCGCGGCGTGCCTGACGGCGATCGACACGATGAAGCGCCTCCTGCCGGTCGTCGCGCCGAAAGGACCGGACGATTCGCAGATCACCCAGGCGCCGGCCATCCTCCGCATGGCGGGGCCGGAGTGCCTGGCGCGCGCCGGCGACTGCGACGCCGCCTGGCGCGTATTCCACGACGAGTGGCTCGCCGTGAAGCCCTTCGACGACCCGACCCTGAAGAAGATGTTCGCGAACTCGGTGAAGCACTGCGGGGACGGAGGCTGAAGCGTCGTGGCGGACGTCCCCGGGCTGATTGACCGCTCGCGCCAGGCCCTCGAGGAGGCGCTCGAGCGCGTGCGCGCGCGCCCGCTGACGAGCGTGTCCCGGGCGCAGCAGATCCAGGCGCTGGCGCTCCTGCGGACGCTCGACGACTGGCGAACGCGAACGCCCTACCCGGACCAGCCGGCGCGGCTCGCGAAGCTCGCCCACGAGCTGGTCTCGGCGGTCCTCGGCGAGGCTCACCCGCGCACCCTCGCGCTGCGTGCGACCTCGTCGAGCGAGAACCAGGGAGTCGTCGCCGCGACGGCGGCCGCGGTCCCGACCGCGGTGCGCGTGTGTCTGAATTGCCGCCGCGGCGAGATGGGGCCGGGCGCGACCTGCAGCGAGTGCCGGGGGCCGCTCACGTCGTTCGACGCGCCGAACGTCATCGACGGCCGCTACGTGCTCGTCGGCGAGGTGGGGCGCGGAGGGATGAGCGTCGTGCACGAGGCAATCGACGTCTTCCTCGAACGCGCCGTCGCGCTGAAGGTGGTCGCCTCCGACGAGGCGCCGACCACCAACAGCCTCACGAGCTTTCGGCGCGAGGCCACGGCGCTCGCGGCCATCCGCAACGATCACGTCGTGCAGGTCTACACGTTCGGGGTTCACGGGAACACCTGCTACCTCGCGATGGAGCGCGTCGTGGGGCGAGACCTCGAGACGATCATCGACGAGCACGCGCGGCATGGCAGCGCGCTGCCGGTCCCGCTGGCGGTCACCATCATCGGTCGCGTGGCGTCCGGGCTCGCCGCGGCGCACGCGGCGGGCGTGCTCCACCGAGACGTCAAGCCCAGCAACATCGTCATCGAGGAGCGGACCGGACGCGCCGTGCTCGTCGACTTCGGCCTGGCGCTGAAGAAGCGTTCGGTCGCGGACTCGCTCTCGGGCGTCGACGGCGCCGGTACGCCGGCCTACCTCGCCCCCGAGCTCGTGCGGGGCGACGTGCAGGTGCCGCGGGAGCACTGGAACGCCTCCGACATCTACGCGCTCGGCTGCACGGCGTTCGAGATCCTCACCGGTCGACCGCCGTTCGAGGCCGACACGATCGGGGGCCTGCTCGAGAAGCAGCGGATGCAGCCCCCGCCGCGCGCATCGACCCGGAGAGCGGGCCTCGAAGCGTTCGACAACGCGCTGCTCCGCGCCCTCGCGAAGGAGACCGGCGAACGCACGTCGAGCGCGCTCGAGCTGGCGCGCGAGCTCGACGACGCGCTCCAGGTCTGGCTGACTCCCGAGCCCACCGCGCCGTCGGCGGCCCGAGCATCCGCCGCCCCGGCGCCCGTCGTCGTGGCGCAGAGCGACGGCTATCGCGAGGGCGCGCGCGTGCTCATCGTCGACGACGACGAGGTCTTCCTCAAGCTCGCCACCCGCTGCGCCGAGCTCGCGTTCTACCAGTGCCCGGTGCGCATCGAGGCTGCCGCGTCGAGTCAGGCCGCCATCCGCTCGGCGGCCCACCAGATGCCCGACCTCATGATCCTCGACTACAGCATGCCGGGGGAGGACGGCGTCGCGGCGCTCAGCCGCCTGCGTGGCATGCCGGGCGGTGACACCCCGCGCGTCGTCGTCGTGAGCGCGTCGGTGTCGACGGTGGAGCAATGGCGGTTCAAGGCGCTCGGCGTCACCGACTTCGTCTCCAAGCCGGTGAAGTTCCAGAGCCTCGTCGCGCTCATCGCCGACATCGCCGCGCGCGCGGGGTGGCAGCACGCCCTCATTGCCCCTCCTGGGCGCGACCGGGCGTAGTCGCCGGCGACGCCGCCGCGAGGTGCCGGAGCGCGGGCTCCACGGCTTCGAGCGCCGCCGTGAGCGCCCTCGCGCCCTGGGTCGTGGCGTCGAGGTCACCGGAGGCCGCGGCTTCCTCGATGCCGGAAGCCACGAAGGCCACGCGGTAGACGCCGAGCGCCGCGGCGCTGCCTTTCAGCTTATGGGCGGCGCGCCCCGCGCCGGGCACGTCGGATGCCGCGACCGCGGCCTCGACCGCCCCAATCATCGCCGGCCCGTCGCGCAGGAAGACCTCGACCATCTCTTTCAGGACGCTCTTGCCGCTGAGGGCGTCGAGGGCACGCAGATCGTCGATGACCTCGCGGTCGAGCAGCCCGCTCTGCGTCGTGGGGATCGGCGAGGCCCCCCCGACCGGATCGCTCGCGGGAGCCCCGCGGAGCGCGGCCTCCAGCGCCTGCCGGCGGATCGGCTTCGCCAGGTAGTCATCCATCCCGGCCGCCAGGCACCGCTCCCGGTCGCCCGACATGGCGTTTGCGGTGAGCGCGACGAGGCGCGGGCGCGCCCTCGGCCACTCCTCGACGATCTGCGTCGCCGTCGCGAGCCCGTCGAGCTCCGGCATCTGCATGTCGAGGAGCACGACATCGTAGCTGCGCGCACGCATGGCGGCGATGGCCTGGACGCCGTTCTCCGCGATGTCCACCGTGTGGCCCAGCTGCTCGAGCATTCTCTTCTCGACGACCTGATTGACCTCGTTGTCCTCGGCGACGAGAACCCGCAGCGCGCGGGGCGCCACGGCGCGGATCACCGCGCTCGAGCCGGCGCCCGTCGGGGCGAGCGACTGGCCGCCGGAGAGGGCGCGCGCGAGGGCGCGGAGGATGCGCGGCGGCTTCGCGGGCTTCGTGACCGGGATGACGCCGACGCGTCCGAGCTCGCCGACGACGTGCGGCTCGCCGAGGGGCACGAGCGCGACGATCGACGTCTCCACGCCGACGCCCCGCAGCCGCGCGACCGCGGTCGTGGCCTCGGCGGTGGCGCCGACGTCCAGGATCGCGACGCCGAAGTCCTCGTCCACGACCTCGACCCCCCACCGCCCGAGCCATTGCGTGACCTGCGTCCGCACGCCGGCGTGGGTTCCGAACAAGGCGGCCCGGGCGCCGCGCACCGCCGCCAGTGACGCGGCGTCCTCCTCGGCCTTCGAGGCCAGGACGACCTTCGTGCGGATGGTGAGCGTGAAGGTCGACCCCTTCCCCGGCTCGCTGACGACCGCGATTCGCCCACCGAGCATCATCGCCAGCGCCTGGCAGATCGCGAGACCGAGACCGGTGCCGCCGAACTGCCGCGTCGTCGAGGCGTCGACCTGGGAGAAGCTCTGGAAGAGGCGACCGAGCTTCTCCTTCGGAATGCCGAAGCCGTCGTCGCGCACCGCGATCTCGAGCTCGACGTCGTCCGGCGACCCGCCCGCGTGGGGCCGCGCGTCCACTCGGACGACGATGTCGCCCTTCGCCGTGAACTTCACCGCGTTGCTGAGGAGGTTCAGCAGGATCTGCCGCAGCCTCGTCGGATCGGAGCGGATCCGCGACGGCGCCCGCTCCGAGAGCTCGCACAGGAGCTCGAGCCCCTTCTTGGCCGCCGCGGGCGCCACGACGTCGATCGCCTCGTCGATGCACCGGCGCAGATCGAACATCATCTCCTCGACGTCGACCTTGCCCGCCTCCAGCTTGGAGAAGTCGAGGATGTCGCTGAGGAGCGTGAGCAAGCTCTCGCCGCTGGAGTGGATCGTCGAGACGTACTCGCGCTGCTCGTCCGAGAGCTCGGTCTGCTCGATCAGGTCCGCCATCCCGATGACCGCGTGCAGCGGCGTGCGG
>JBEKGQ010000343.1:0-7503 GCA_050012715.1 Polyangiaceae bacterium | reverse complement strand
GGACGTGTGCAACATGGTCGCCTCGCCGCTCGCGAAGGGGCTCTTCTCGGCCGCGCTGATGGAGAGCGGCGGCTGCACCGGGAAGACGCTCGCCGACGCGGAGTCGTTCGCGCAGACCTGGGCCACGAAGGCGAGCTGCGGCACGGCGGCGGACGTCGCGTCGTGCCTGCGCGCCCTCGACGGCAACGCGGTCACCCTCGTGATGCCCGAGCCGGCCAGCATCGCCGGCTCCAAGCAGGGCGACTACGAGCCCGACGTCGACGGCGTCGCGATGACCGGCCCGTCGGACCAGGTCATCGGCAGCGGGGCCGGCAACCACGTGCCGTTCGTCATCGGGTCGAACTCCGACGAGACGTCGGAGGAGCTCGCGGAGGACTACCCCTCGGGCATGACCGCGGCGCAGTACCCGACCGCCGTCCTCGCCTACGCGTCGGGCAACCAGACGCTCGCGAACGAGATCGTCGCCGAGTACCCGGTAGCGAACTACGCGTCGCCGCTCGAGGCCTACGTGCAGGTGACGACGGACGCGAAGTTCACCGACGGCGCGCGGTACGCGGCGCGCATGGCGGTGATGGGCCAGCCGGAGACGCCGGTGTGGCGCTACTTCTACACGCACCACCTCGACGACGGGACGGCGGCGACGAAGGCGCTCGGCGCGTGGCACGGGCAGGAGCTCGTGTTCGTCTTCCAGCTCATGGTGACCGGCTACACCCCGAGCGCCGGGGAGCTCGCGCTCGGGACGACCATCGGCGGGGCGTGGGCGTCGATGTCGGCGACCGGCGCTCCGGTGGGCGGCGGCGTCACGTGGCCGCCGTACGTCGCGGCGACCGATCCGTACACGCAGCTCGACGACACGGTGACGACCGGGACCGGGGTGCGCACCGCGCAGTGCGACTTCTGGGACATGGTGCTCGGGCGGTAAGCTCCCGGCCCGATGGCCACGCTCGTCGAAGACACCGTCGACCTCCCCACCGCCACCGGCCCGATGCGGGTGCACCTCTATCGGCCCGCCGCGGTCGCGGAGGCGCGCTTCCCCGGGCTCGTCCTCTACTCGGAGATCTACCAGGAGACGCCGCCCATCAAGCGCACCGCGCTGCGCTTCGCGAGCGAGGGGTTCCTCGTGGCGGTGCCCGAGGTGTTCCACGCGCACGAGCCGCCCGGCACCGTGCTCGCCTACGACGAGGACGGCACCGACCGGGGCAACCGCTACAAGTACGACACCGCCGTCGCGAGCTTCGACGCGGACGCCGAGACGGTGCTCGCGCACCTCGCTGCCCACGCGTCGTGCACGGGACGCCTCGGGGCGGTGGGGTTCTGCCTCGGGGGGCACCTCGCGTTCCGCGCCGCGATGAGCCCGCGCGTCCTCGCCGCGGCGTGCTTCTACGCGACGGACATCCACACCGACACGCTGGGGCGCGGCAAGGCGAGCGACTCGCTCGCGCGCGCGAAGGACATCCGCGGCGAGGTCATGATGGTGTGGGGCCGCCAGGACCCGCACGTCCCCGCCGAAGGGCGCGCCGCGGTCCACGCGCGCCTCGCGGAAGCCGGCGTGAGCTTCACGTGGCACGAGGTCAACGCGGTGCACGCGTTCATGCGCGACGAGGGCCCGCGCTACGACGCGGCGCTGGCGGCGCTCGGGTACGCGATGGCGCTGGAGACGTTCCGGCGCACGCTCTACGGACAGAGGCTCGCGCCGCCGGCGGAGTAGTACGCCTTCGCCTTCGCGACGAAGTTCCCCATGTCCGTCTCCGGCGTCGTGCAGCCTCCCGCCCCGGCCCCGAAGACCGCGCCGACGGCGTGGGCGGCGGCGAGCTCGCTCATGTTGCCGAAGAAGTAGTCGACGCGGTTGTCCTGGTACTCGTTGTTCGTGTTGGGCAGGCTCGTGTTGCCGAGCGGCGTCTGCCAGTAGAGGGCGGGCTTGCCGAGCGCCTCGGTGAGCGCCTTCACGTAGGTGAAGTCCTGGTGAAAGTCGGGCAGGGTGGCGTTCGTCGCGTCCCACCACGTGTTCTTGTTCTCGACCACCTGGTAGTAGCCCGCGTCGCGATCGCTCGTCTCGACGACCACGAAGTCGGCGTCGTTCTCGCCGCACGCCGCGAGGAAGGCCGCCGTCTTCTGCGCCACCGAGGCCACGTCGAGCGACGGGTCGCTGTTGCCGGCGGCGTCGACGTTCGTGCCCCACGCCGACGCGTGCAGCGCGACGAGCGCGTGGGGCGCGTACTTGCGGACCATGGCGATCATGCACTGGCCCATGCCGGCGATGGTGTTCGGCATGGAGCCGCAATCGGTGGCGTTCGCGCTCGCGACGGAGGCCTTCAGCGAGGTCGGGTCCTCGCTCTGCTGCTCCGCGTAGCCCCAGAAGTCGGGCTCGATGTGGAGCAGCGTCGTCGTCGTGCCGAGGTGCTGGAGGAGGAAGCGCCAGTCGGCGAAGTAGCGCGACATGAACGACGTGTCGGTCGCCGCCTGGGTGACCTCCGGCGCGCCCTCGGTGACGCCGCTCGACTGGAGCAGCATGTAGTACGTGAACATCGGCGTCTGCGGCGGCGAGGCGCTCGTGAGGCCGCCCGCGAAGTTCCCGGGGAACTCGCCGGGCGCCTGCGACGTGTCCTGCCAGCAGCCCCACCAGCACCCGCTCGTGGGAGAGGCGGTGCAGTCCTTGTTCGTGACGGTGCAGCCGCTCGTGCACGACGTGCACGGGCCCGCGCCGTCGGAGAACTCGCCGCTGATGTACTGGTACTGCACGTCGAAGGGCGCCATGGGCCCGGCGGTGGAGTCGTTGGCGAGGCCGACGATCATGTGGCTCTTGCCCAGCGCGCCGAGGAACGACGCGCCGAGGCAGGCGCCGCCGTCGCCGCCGCCGCTGCCGCTCCCGCCGCTGCTGCTGCTCCCGCCGCTGCTGCTGCTCCCCCCACTGCTCGAGCCGTTGCTGCCGCTGCCGCTGCCGCCGCCGCTACCGCTGCTGACCCCTCCGCCGTCGGCTCCGCCCGCCGTGCTCTTCGCGCTGCTGCTGCTGCAACTGGGCGCGGCGGCCATCGCCACCAGCGCCGCCATCAGGACGCCCGATCCTCGCATGCCCCCAGCCTAGCGCTAGCGCTCGCTGGGGTCCGCCTTCGCCGCCGTCCTCCGCGTTGCCTGCAGGTTTCTCGTGTTGACGAACCCGTGGCGGGCCCCTATAGCCACCGCCCACACAGACACCCACACGGTGTCCACCTACCCCCACTTGATTGGAAACCATATGAAGCTCCAGCTCATTTCCTTCGTTGCCCTCGCCTCCATCATCGCCTGTGGCGGCGCGCCGGGGGCCGAGGACGGCACGGGCAGCTCCAGCGAGGCGGTCAGCGCCCTCCCTGACCTCACGGGCAGCTACACGGGCGGCTCCGAGGCCCAGTTCGCCGCCATCGAGCTCGACCCGTCGACCAACACGAAGGGCGAGTACACGTACTTCCTCGACGAGCAGGGCGGCATCATCTCGTGCGTCGTCGGCAAGGGCTGCACGCTCACCCACGAGCGCGAGACCGGGTACTACTCGGCCACCGCGACGCACCTGACGCTCCACCCGTCGAACGGCGCCGAGCGCGTCTATTCCTACGTGCACACCGGGACGACGCTCACGCTGACGCGCGATGGCGCGACAGGCACGTACGCCCAGGTCGAGAGCTACTGCGACACCGCCGCCGATTGCCCCGCCGAGGGCCTCGTCCACCCGGACTGCGCGTCGGCCACCTCGGGCTGGGAGTGCAGCGCGACGCACCTCTGCTCGTACGCGTGCAGCGGCGCCAAGTAGCCTCCGTCCTGTAGGATGCGGCAGATGCCGCGCGCCGTGGTCTCCACCGGGGTCGAGCTCGAGTACGAGGTCTTCGGCGAGGCCGAGGCCCCCACCGTGGTGCTGGTGATGGGCTTCGCGCTGCAGCTCGTGGCGTGGGAGCCGCGCTTCTGCGAGTCGATCGCGGCGCGCGGCTTTCGCGTCGTGCGGTTCGACAACCGCGACGTGGGCAAGTCGACCAAGCTCGCCCACGCGGGGTTCCCGGACTTCGCCAAGGCCATGGCGGGCGACCGCTCCGCCGCGCCCTACGCCATCGAGGACATGGCGGACGACCTGGGCGCCCTCATCGTCGCGCTCGGCGTGCCGGCGGCGCACCTCGTGGGGGTGTCGATGGGCGGCTTCATCGTGCAAGAGGCCGCCATTCGTCACCCGGGGCGCGTGCTGAGCATCGCGTCGATCATGTCGAGCACGGGCAAGCGCTCGGTCGGCGGGGCGAAGCCCGAAGCGCTGGCGGTGCTCTTCGCGCCGGTGCCGGCGGACCGCGAAGGCGCGCTCGAGCGCGCGCTGACGACCTGGCGCGTGGTCCGCTCCCCGGGCTTCCCCTTCGACGAGGAGCGGATCCGCCACCGCGCGATGCTGGCGTGGGAGCGCGACCACGAGCCGGCCGGTGTGGCGCGGCAGGCCGCGGCCATCGTGACGCAGCGCGACCGCACGGCCGACCTCGGGCGGGTGAGAACGCCCGTGGTCGTCATCCACGGCGCGGCGGATCCGCTCATCGACGTGTCGGGCGGCGAGGCGACGGCGGCCGCCATCCCGGGGGCGCGGCTCGTCGTCGTGCCGGGGATGGGCCACGACCTGCCGCCGGAGGTGTGGCCGAAGATCATCGACGCCATCGTCGACAACGCCCGCCGCGCCGAGGCATAAGACGGGACGGAGGCGCTCGTGGCAGACCACGCAAACGCGGCAAGCGAGAAGAAGCTCATCGCCGTCCTTCCCGGCGACGGCATCGGCCCCGAGGTGATCGCGCAGGCGACGCGCGTGCTGGAGTACTACCGCGACAAGCGCGGCCTGCCGCTCGAGCTGTGGCCGCTCGACCTCGGCGCCGACCGCTACCTCCGCGACGGCACGACGTACCCCGAGGCCGTGCGCGCGCGCATCACGAGCGAGGCCAGCGCCGTGCTCCTCGGCGCCCTCGGCGATCCACGCGTGCCGGGCCTCGAGCACGCGCGGGACATCCTCTTCGGCCTGCGGTTCGGGCTCGATCTCTACGCGAACGTGCGCCCGGTGCGCGCCCTCGCCGACCGCCTCGTCCCGCTGAAGGACCGCTCGGCGAAGGACGTCGACATGGTCATCTTCCGCGAGAACACCGAGGGCATCTACGTCGGCATGGGCGGCCAGTTCAAGCGCGGCACGCGCGACGAGGTGGCGATCAACGAGGACGTGAACACGAGGAAGGGCGTCGAGCGCCTGATCCGCGCCGGCTTCGAGTACGCGAAGGCCCACGGCAAGACGCGCGTGCACATGGCCGACAAGTCGAACGCGATGAAATACGCGCACGAGCTCTGGTACCGGGTGTTCTTCGAGGTCGCGAAGGAGTACCCGGGCATCGAGGCGCGCCACGTCTACGTCGACGCGATGTGCCTCTACATGGTGACCGACCCGGCGCAGTTCCAGGTCGTCGTCACCTGCAACCTCTTCGGCGACATCGTGACCGACCTCGGCGCGGCGCTTCAGGGTGGCCTCGGGATGGCGGGCAGCGCGAACGTGCACCCGCGCGTGGCGCGGTGCTGCGACGCGGAGCACGGCGCGGGGCGGGTCGCGATGTTCGAGCCGGTTCACGGGTCGGCGCCGCCGCTGGCGGGGAAGGACCTGGCGAACCCGCTGGCGAGCGTGCTGACGGTCGGAATGATGCTGGCGCACCTGGGGTGGCCCGACGAGGAGGCGCGGCTCGAGGGCATCGTCGCGCGCGCCATCGCGGAGAAGAAGTGCACGCGCGACGTGGGGGGGGAGCTCGGAACCCGCGCCGTGGGCGACTGGGTGCTCGCGGAGCTGGCCCGGGCCTTCTAGGCGTTCTAGAGAGCGCGCTGCATGAGGTCACGAGTCTTCGCCGTCGTCTTCGCGGCCGCCGCGGCCGTCCTCGCGGGCGCGTGTCACCGCACGCCGCCCGAGCTCGTGTCGCTCGACGCCGGGGCGCCTGCGCCGCCGGCGTCGTCCTCGCCGGCGACCGCGGCGTCTTCCTCGGACGAGACGGCCGACGCGGGGGACGCCGACAGCGGGGTCAAGGCAGCGCTCGCTGCGTTCTGCACCGCGGCGTTCTCGGCCGACGACGACCGCATGCGCGACAAATGCGCCGCCGAGGACTTCAAGCTGACCCAGTCGATGGCGCGCGCGGCGGCCAAGGTCTGCGCCAACGATCTGGCCATCGCGCTCGGCCGGTCGCGGGCGGAGTTCGACGCGGACGCGGGCGCCAAGTGCGCCGAGATGCTCCACCAGAAGCCGCTCGCGCAGACCAGCGAGACCGACTCGCTCTACGCCCACCCGCCATGCGACCGCATCCTCCACGGCCTCCAGGCCGCCGGGCAGCCGTGCCGCTTCTCGGTCGAGTGCGGCGAGGGCCTGGCGTGCGTCGGCTACAAGATCGGCGTCGACGGGACCTGCAAGAAGCCGCCGGCGGCGAAGGAGGCGTGCACGCCGCAGCCGTACGGGAGCATCGTGAACGTCGCCGCCTCCGGGCTGCACCACCCGGCCTGCGCCGCGGGGGCCTTCTGCGACGGGACGACGTGCCAGCCGCGCATCCCCGCCGGCAAGGCGTGCAGCAAGAGCGAGGCGTGCACCGCCGGGCTCTCGTGCGTGATGGGCAAGTGCGGCGCTCGGCC
The DNA here is from genome assembly GCA_050012715.1 of Polyangiaceae bacterium. Lineage (GTDB taxonomy): Bacteria > Myxococcota_A > Polyangia > Polyangiales > Polyangiaceae > Palsa-1150. The sequence continues at coordinate 867 of JBEKGQ010000343.1, read as the reverse complement.
CGCCGCGGGGGCGCCCTGCAACGCGGCCACGGACTGCACCTACGGGCTGTGGTGCGACCACGCGGGCGATGCCGGCGGCGCGGGCAAGTGCGCGGTCCGGCGCGACGCGGGACAGGACTGCACCGCGCGCGAGGCGTGCAAGGGGCGCTGCGACCTGCCGAAGAAGCCGAAGAACGACGAGCCGGGCAAGTGCGCGGCGGTCTGCGGGTCGGGTTAGAGCGGTCCGGCGCGCGAGATGCCCACGTCGCTCACCTTCGACGAGTGGTTCCATCGGCGGGAAGCCGCCATCCCGGTCGCGTCGGCGAAGGCGGTCCTGGCGCTCGCGGAGGGCGGCGCCACGCTGCCGTTCATCGCGCGCTACCGCAAGGAGCAGACGGGCAACCTCGACGAGGTCGCGATCCAGCGCGTGCTCGAGGCCAAGGAGACGTGGGACGCCGTCGCCCACCGGAAGCAGTTCATCTGCGACGAGATCGAGAAGCAGGGCAAGCTCACGCCGGAGCTGAAGGAGCGGATCCTCGCGACCTACGAGCTCGAGCGGCTCGAGGATCTCTACCTCCCGTACAAGCTGAAGCGGAAGACCAAGGCGATGCTCGCCCGCGAGGCCGGGCTCGAGCCGCTCGCGGCGTGGATGTGGCTCGTGTCGCACGAGACGACGGCGGACGCGGGGACGCTCGAGGCGAAGGCGGCCGCGTTCCTGTCGGCCGAGAAGAAGATCACGACGACCGAGCAGGCCATCGAGGGCGCGCGCGACCTCGTCGTGGAGCGGCTCTCGGAGGACGCGGACCTCCGCGAGCGCGTGCGAACGGCGCTCTTCGAGCGAGGCTTCGTGCGCACGACGAAGGGCGAGAAGGCGACGCCGAACAGCAA
>JBEKGQ010000342.1:0-7504 GCA_050012715.1 Polyangiaceae bacterium | reverse complement strand
CCGCTTCGTTGCCGCCGCCGCACGCGGCGAGCACCACAAGGACGGACGCGAGAAGACCGGGAGCTCTCATGGCCCCCGTTATGGTCACCCTCGCTACAAAAGCAACCCCCCTGGCGTCCCGGGCGGTTCTCTCCCTCCGTCAGTCTTCGAGCTCGCCGATGTCCTCGCCGGAGAGGACGAAGAACGCCTCGCCGTACGTCTTCAGGAGGTCGAGGGCGGTGTCGAGGTCTTCCTGCGTGTGGCCGCGGGTCACGTTCACGCGCAGGCGCTCCTCGCCGTGCTTCACCGACGGGTACGTGAGCGGCACCATCATGACGCCGCACTCGAGCATGGCGACGTGCATGAAGAGCGTCTTCCGCTCCTCGCGGCACATGACGGGCATGATGTGGGTGTTGCTCGCGCCGAGGTCGAACCCCGCCTCGACGAGCTTGCCGCGGAAGTAGGCCGCCTTCTGGTGCAGCTCGCCGACGAGCTTCACCCCGTCCTCCTCCACCATGTCGAGGATGGTGTGCGCGGCGGCCACGACCGGGACCGGGAGCGTCGCGCTGAAGAGGAAGCTTCGTGCGGTGTGCTTGATGAAGTCGACCACCTCGCCCGACGCAAAGAGAAGCCCCCCGATGCCGCCGAAGCTCTTGCTCAGGGTCGACACGACGATCGGCGCGCGCCCCTCGAGCCCCATCGCCTCCAGCGTGCCGCGGCCGTGCGCCCCCATCGTTCCGCTGCCGTGCGCGTCGTCGATGACGAGGACCGCGCCGTGCTTGTCGCAGAGCTCGATGAACTCGCGGAGGTTCGCGGTGTCGCCGTCGAGCGAGTAGACGCCCTCGACGACGACGAGCGCGTTCTTGCGCTCGCGCGACGTGAGGATGCGTTCGAGGCTCTTGGCCGAGTTGTGGTTGAAGAAGCGGACCTCGGGCCCGTTCTTCGGCACGCCCGCGGCGAGGAAGGTGCCGTCGAGGATGCAGGCGTGGCTGTAGGCGTCGAGGATGATCGTCGTGTCCTTGTCGGCGAGCGACACGATGGTCCCGAGCATGGCCTGGTAGCCGGTCGTGAAGAGGAGGCAGCTCTCGAAGCCGGCCCACTTCGCGAAGCGCCGCTCGAGCTCGACGTGCTCGCTCGTCGTCGCCTGCGGGCGGGACGACGACAGGCCGCACGCGTACTTGTCGACCGCGCGCTTGGCGGCTTCCTTCACCTTCGGGTGATTCGTGAGGCCGAGGTAATCGTTCGAGCTGAAGTTGATGATCTCCTTGCCGGCGATCTGCGTGTGCAGTCCGCCGCGCTCGAACTCGCGGAAGTAAGGGTAGACCTGCTTTTCGCGGGCCTGGCGGATGCGCGCGAGCTCCGCGTGCGCCTTCTCGTCGATCCAACTCACGGACGGCTCCATTCTCGAAGCTCCCGTGCAATTAGCACGGGAGCACGTGCGGTCTAACGTCCTCGAGGCAGCGACCATGGGTCGCGCGCCAGTGCAAGAGGCGCGCCTTCTTAGCGCGAAGCCGCTCGCATGACGAGAGCCGACGCATTTCCGTAGTAGCCGAGCGAAGTGACGAGCGCGGTGCGCGGCGTGGTGCGAAGGGAGCCGCGCACCGTGACGGTGCCGGCCGCCGGTCGCGTGGTGCCGGCGAAGCACGCGAGCGCGGTGAGCATGCCCATCGCGCCGCCCGCGCCCAGCGTCTCGCCGAGCACCAGCTTCGGCGCGAGGACGCACGTCGCCGGGCCCACCGCGCTCGCCGCGGCCAGGAGCTCCGCCTCGTCGAACACCTGCAGCCCGGAGACGCCCGACACGACCACATCGACGTCCCCGCCGGTGGCCCCCGCGTCGGCGAGCGCGTCCGCGATCGCGCGCTCGAGCGCCTCCTGCGACGCGTGGACGAGGACCGCGTCGCGATCGGGCGGGACGAAGGCCGTCCCGTAGCCGACCACCTCGCCCAGGACGCTCGCCGCGCGGGCCTTCGCCGCCTCCGGCGCCTCGAGCGTCATCAGCGCCGCGCCCTCCCCGAGGAAGGCCCGACCGTCGCTCCCGTCCTCGGCCCCGAGCTTCTGGAAGGCCAGGAGCAGCGCCTCGCTCATCGCCTCGGCGCCCCCGACGAGGAGCATCTTCGCCCGGCCTTGCTCGAGCATCACGTCGGCGCACGCGCTCGCGTCGAGCGCCCCGCAGTTGCCGTCGCTCACGCTGACGTTGAGCGCCCGTAGCTCCTCCCAGATGCTCGCATAGCCCGCGGCGCTGTTCGAGACGGTGAGCGGGAAGCGCGACGGGTTGATGTACCGGGCGTCCTCGAGGGTGGCGACGCGATCGAGCTCGGTCGTGGCCTCGAGCGAGCCGTAGGCGTTCGACACGACGAGCCCCGCCTCCTCCGGCGCGAGGGCCACCCAGGCCCCGTCGCGCTTCAGCCCCGCGTCGTGCAGGGCCAGCCGCGCCGCGACGACGAGGAGCTTCGTCAGCCGGTCGAGCGAGCGGAGGCCCTTGTCGCCCAGGTACTTCGCGGCGTCGAAGTCCGGGACGCCGAGGTGCCCGTCCTTCGCCGCCGGTCGCACCCCCGCGAGGACCGCGTCGAAGAACGCCGGCCGTCCCACCCCGAGCGGGGAGACGACGCCGACGCCGGTGATGGCGCGCGGTCTCACGACGCCGCGCCGTGGGCAGAGGCAGCGATGCGCGCGTCGGGGGGAGGCAGGACACCGGGACGCGCAAGCACCGCGACCGCGTTGTAGCCGCCGAAAGCCAGCGAGTTGTTGACGACGACGTCGGCCTTTCCGCGCCGCGCCGCGTTCGCGACGACGTCGAGATCGCACTCGGGATCGGGCGTCTCGTAGCCGATGGTGGGCGGGTAGACCCCCGTCTCGAGCGTGAAGACGCAGCCGATGGCCTCGAGCGCGCTGGCCGCGCCCATGCAGTGCCCGAGCATGCTCTTCATGCTCGAGATGGGGACGCGTCGATCGCCGAAGACGTCGCGCATCACCTTGGCCTCGGCGGCGTCGTTGTGCTTCGTGCCCGTGCCGTGCGCGTTGACGAAGTCGACGTCGGCCCCGGTGATGCCGGTGCGCGCGATGGCCTGGCGCATCGCCGCGATGCTGCCCGCGGCCTCGGGGTGGGGGCGCGTGATGTGGTACCCGTCGCAGGAGAGCCCGTAGCCGCCGAGCTCCGCCTGGAGACGCGCGCCGCGCTTCGTCGCGTGGGCCTCGCTCTCGAGGATGAGCAGGCCCGCGCCCTCGCCCAGCAGGAGCCCCTGCCGGTTCAGGTCGAACGGCTGGCACTTCTCGGGGGCCATCGCGGCGAGGCGCACGAAGCCGCTGAACTGCAGCTCCTGGAGGAGCTCCGCCGCGCCGGTGACGACGACGTCCGCGCGTCCGGCCCGGATGAGGTCCGCCCCGAAGCCGATGGCGTAGTTGCCCGCCGCGCAGGCCGCCGGGAGCGTGAGCACCATCCCGCGCGCGCCGACCGCGCGTGCGACGTGGATGGGGAGGAGCGTCGAGCCGACCTTGGGGATGAGCGAAGGGCGCACGGCCTGGGGGCCGTCGACGATCCACGTCTTCTGCAGGTCGGCCTGGAGCTGCGCCTCGCCCATGGTCGTTCCGAGGACGACGGAGGTGCGCGGCCCGGCGACCCCGGCCGCGTCGAGGCCCGCATCGGCGAGGGCCATCCGCGCGGCGGCGAGGGCCATCGCGGAGCAGCGGCCCATGCGGCGCTGCTCGGCGTGCGTCAGGTGGTCCCTCGGCTCGAAGGCCTTCACCTCGCCGGCGAGCTGGCGTCCGAGCGACGACGCGTCGAACGAGGCGACCGGGGAGATGCCGCTGGCGCCGGCCTGGAGGCTCCGGAAGAACGCGTCGCGTCCGAGCCCGATGGAGCTGACCACCCCAACGCCGGTGACGAAGACACGAGACAGCACGATGCCACCGCTATGTAGCGCGCCCCTGTACATACGAGCAACGTGCAGTGGGCGCGAATCTGGCTTCGCTGGCAAAGGTCCTTACGCAGCCTCGGGCGGGTCCCTCTCGTCACGCGCCAGGGAAATGCGCCTTGCGCTGGCCCCGTCCTCGCATTAGAGCCCGCCGCGAAGACCATGCGTGTTCCGCCCACGCTCGTCGATGCCGTTCGCGCGCTCGGGGACGACGTCACCCGGGGATTCGTGTTCGTCCGCACCGACGGTACGGAGCGGCTGCGCTCGTTCCACGAGATCGCGTCGGAGGCCGAGCGGCGCGGCGCGCACCTGGCCGCGCGCGGCCTGCGCAAGGGCGACCGCCTGGCGATGGTCGTCCCCGACGGCGAGGAGTTCGTCCTCTCGTTCCTCGGGGCGCTCTTCGCCGGCGTCGTCCCGGTGCCCATCTACCCGCAGCTCAGCTTCAAGAACCTCGACGGGTACCTCGAGACGGTCGCCCACATCGCGCGCGCCTCGGGCGCCTCGATGCTGCTGACGACGGAGGCGACGAAGCCGTACGTCGAGAGCGTCGTCGGGCGCGTCGACACGCTCGGGTCGATGGTCACCGTCGCCGAGCTCGCGGGCGACATCGGCCGCATCGACGTTCCCGCCACGCCGGACGACCTCGCGTTCCTGCAGTTCACGAGCGGCAGCACGTCGCGGCCCAAGGGCGTCATGGTCACCCACGGCAACCTCGCCGCGAACGCCGCCGCGTTCATGCTCCAGGGCCTCGAGCGCGACTCGGCGGTCGACAAGGGCGTGAGCTGGCTGCCGCTCTTCCACGACATGGGGCTCATCGGCTTCGTCGTGGGGCCGCTCTTCACGAATATCCCGTGCGTGTTCCTCCCCACCGCGAGCTTCGTGCGCGCGCCGCGGCTCTGGCTCGACAAGATCCACGAGCACCGGGGGACGCTCACGTACGCGCCGAACTTCGCCTACGCGCTCGTCGCGAAGCGGATGAAGGACCGCGACGTCGAGGGCCTCGATCTCTCGTGCCTGCGCGTCGCCGGCTGTGGGGCGGAGCCCATCCAGGCCAAGGCCCTGCGCGACTTCGCGGCCCGGCTCGCGCCGGCGGGCTTCGACCCGCGCGCGTTCCTGCCGTCGTACGGCATGGCGGAGGGGACGCTCGCGATCACGTTCGTCCCGCTGCGGGAGGGCCTCCGCACCGACCCGAACGCCGCGGGCCAGGAGCTCGTCGACTGCGGGCACCCCTTCGTCGACCACGAGGTGGCCATCATCGACGAAGCCGGCGCGCGCCTCGGCGAGCGGCAGATCGGGCAGATCGTCACGCGCGGCCCGAGCGTCACGAAGGGCTACTTCCAGGAGCCCGAGCTCACGGCGCAGACCTTCAAGCCGCTCCCCGACGATCCCGACGGCGGTCCGTGGCTGCACACCGGGGACCTCGGTTATCGCGTCGGCGACCGGCTCTTCATCTGCGGGCGCCTGAAGGACATCATCATCGTCCGCGGTCGCAACTACTACCCGAGCGACATCGAGTGGGCGGTGAGCGAGCTGCCCGGCGTGCGCCGCGGCAACGTCGTCGCGTTCGGCGTCGACGTCGACGGCGAGGAGCAGCTCGTCGTCTGCTGCGAGGGGACCGGGTCCGACGCCGCGACGATCCGCGAGGTGACGGCGTCGTGCGTCCAGGAGCAGTTCGGCCTGACGGTGCACGAGGTCGTGGTGGCCGCGCTCGCGTCGCTCCCGCGCACCTCGAGCGGCAAGCCCCAGCGGCGGAAGACCCGGCAGCAGTACCTCGACGGTACGCTCGCGCGAGCACGCGTCGTGCAGGGAGGGGCGGACGTGCCTGCTGCATGGCCCAAACCCGAGGAGAGCGCCTGACGGTGTCGACCGAGCGACGGTGACCGCCAACGCGACCATGTGTCGGTTCGACGACACTCCCGCGAACGCGCCTACGCGCTATTTTCTGGACACACGACGAAAGGAACGCGATTCAATGCCGCAGGTGATGATGACCCTGGACGACGGAGCCCGGAAGACGCGAGCCGACCTCCTGTCGATGTTTCGCGAGACGGCGACCGAGGTCGTCGAGAAGGACTTCCATCACGTGCTCGAGAGCTCGGTCATCAGCGAGCTGGCGATCGACTCGCTCGGGATGCTCGAGATCATCGGCTCGCTGGAGCGCCGCCTCCGCATCCAGATCCCCGACGAGAGCCTGACCGGCCTTCATACCGTCCAAGACCTGCTCGACGTGGTCGAGAAGCGCATCGGCGCGAGCTGAGGGAGAGAAGAGATGTCGACCGAGAACCTGAGAGAGCAGCTTCGCACCCTGGTCGCCGAGATCGCCGAGAAGGACGCGATCCCCGACGGCGCGTCGTTCAAGGAGCTGGGCATCGACTCGATGATGGGGGTCGAGATCGTCGCGGCGATCGAGCGCCAGTACCAGATCAAGATCGAGGACAGCGAGCTCGCGGGCTTCAAGGACCTCGACGGCGCGTACGACCTCGTCGTGAAGAAGCTCCAGGCCAAGAGCGCGACCGCCGCCGCGGAGTGACGCGCGGCGCGGTGGCCATCGCTCTCGTCTTCAGAGGGCGGCGCCCTCGAGGATCACGTCGACCTGCGCCATGACGTTCATCGTCTCGCCCGAGAAGCGCGCCCGCACCTCGGCCTCGCGGTGGGCGATCGTGGTCTCGAAGCCGGGGGCCCAGAGCGGGGACGAGTGCCGCGTCATGAGCCCCGTCCCGCTGGAGGGGCGGCCGAGCGCCGGCTCGCCGAGGGCGACGCGCGAGAGCGCCTCGAGCGCCGTCCACACCTGGAACTCGGCGATCACCTCCTCGCCGAGCCCGGCGTCCTCGCGGGGACGGAGCGTCAGCGAGCCCCCGTGGAGCCACAGACCCACCGCCATCTCGAGGGCGAGCTCGTTGTGGGCCTGCGGGCCGCGCAGCGCGGACGGGGAGGCGAGGCCGAACGCGTAGGTCGGGTGCTCGCCGGCGTTGCCGGCCGCGGAGATGATCTCGCCCTTCAGGTCCCGCCGCTCCTCGAGGACGTCGAAGCGCAGGCCCCCGTGCTTGAAGCGCGTCCAGCGGGTCCCGACGAACGCGAGCGACGTCGCGCGAGGCTCGAGGCCCGCGCCGTCGTCGGGGACGGTCAGCCCTACGGTGCGCGCGCGCCGCACGACGAACGGGGCCAGGGCCGGCCACTTCGGGAAGAACCGGACGTGGAAGTGGTAGCCGTGGAACGTTCCCGGCGGGGCGATGCTCACCTCCCCAACGTACCGCAGCTGGAGCGGGCGAGCCGGCGCGAACGCCTACGGGCCGACGGGGCGACCACTGGAGCAGCGCCAGCCGACCGGCATGTGCGTGGCGGCGTCGCAGGTCGCGCTGCCGAGGGTCGCCGATTCGAGGTCGACCCCCTCGAGCGCGGCGCCGGCGAAGATCGCGCCGTCGAGGTTGGCGCCCTGCACCTCGGCCCCGGGGAGCTTCGCGTCGGTCAGGTTGGCGTGGGAGAGATCGACGTTCAGGAAGTCGGCGCCGGACAGATCCTCGCCGTGGAGGTCGACGTTGGCGAGCGACAGACCGCGGAAGCTGCGTCCGTGCTGCATGATGTCCGCGACGACGGCGTGGCGCGACGCCGCGTCG
>JBEKGQ010000341.1:0-7562 GCA_050012715.1 Polyangiaceae bacterium | reverse complement strand
ACCGGACCACGTGCTCGGCGTACTCGGTGCGTCCACTCCCCGATGCGCGCGTGTCGGCGCCGCTGACGTGGGACGAGGTACCGGCGTGCGATCCGGCCGTGTTCACCGTGCTGACCATGCCGGCACGGTTCGCCGGGATCGGCGATCCTCACGAAGGCATGGACGGCGCAGTAGGCTCGCTGGAGGCGCTGCTCGCGCTCGCGGACCGCGACGAGGCGTCGGGGCTCGCCGACGCGCCGTGGCCGCCGAACTACCGCAAGATGGACGGCGAGGCGCCCCGGGTGGCCCCGTCGCGTGCGAAGCGCTCCGCGGCACCGAAGAAGGCCGCGCGCACGAAGATGCCGCTCGTCGTCGTGGCCAACTCGCCGGACAAGGCGGCGGCGCTCGCCGGTCTGGCGCGTTGGAAGGGCAAGCACGCCGACGCCGCGGCGCTGCTCGCCGAGGACGACGTGCTGGTCGACACGATGCGCGGCCGTTCGTCGACGTGGACGCGGATCCGGGTGAACCTCCGGCACGTCCCGGAGGCGCAGCGTCCGGCGCAGGAGACGCCGGACCCCGATGACGATCCGACGCGCGAGTGGCGAGCCCGACGCGGGAGAGGGCCCGCCTCAGGGGCCTGACGCGAAGATGGCGGCAAGCTCCGCCGGAGGGACGACCTCGAGCTGGGCGTAGGTGCAGTCGGCGGGCTTCTTGTCCGTTCGCCAGCGCCGGAACTGCGCGGTGTGTCGGAAGCGGCTCCCTTGCATGTGGTCGTACGCGACCTCGACGACGAGCTCCGGGCGGAGCGGCTCCCACGAGAGATCCTTCCCCTGGCTCCACCGGCTCCCGTACCCGGGCTTGCGCTGGTGGGCCTCGTCGCTGCCGGCCCACTGCGCCCACGGGTGGGACGCGAGCGCGTCGGTGCGGTAGGGAGCGAGATACTCGACGAGCTCCCGGCGCTTCACCGCGGTGAAGCTCGCCGACACGCCCACGTGGTGAAGCGCGCCTTCGTCGTCGTGGAGACCGAGGAGGAGCGACCCCACCGCCGTCCCGCGGCCATCCTTGTGCCAGCGGAAGCCGGCGACCACGCAGTCGCAGTCGCGCTCATGCTTCACCTTGAACATGACGCGCTTGTTCGGCTCGTAGGCGCCCGCGGCCTGCTTCGCCATCACCCCGTCGAGCCCGGCGCCTTCGAAGCGGCCGAACCAGTCGCCGGCGACGGCGCGGTCCGTGGTGATCGGCGTGAGGTAGATCGGTGGAGCCGCCGCGGCGAGGACGGCTTCGAGGCGCGCGCGCCGCTCGCGGAACGGCGTCGCGAGGAGGCTCCGGTCGCCCTCGCACAGGACGTCCCAGAGGACGACCGACGCGGGCATCTCTCCGGCGAGCTTGTTCACGCGCGATGCCGCGGGGTGAAGGCGCAGCTGGAGCGCCTCGAAGTCGAGCGCCCCGTCGCGGGCAATGACGAGCTCGCCGTCGACGACGCATCGCTCGGGGAGCTGCGCCTTGAGAGGAAGCTCGAGCTCGGGGAAGTAACGGCCGAGAGGCTTCTCGTCGCGGCTCTGGATGAGCAGCTCGTCGCCGTCGCGAAAGATGAGGGCGCGAAACCCGTCCCACTTCGGCTCGAAGAGCCACTGGTCTCCGTCCGGCAGGGCATCGAGGCTCTTGGCCAGCATCGGCAGGAGCGGCGGGGAGACGGCGAGCTTCACGGCTCGAGCGTACCGCGCACGACGGTGGCGCGACTTTCGCAAAAGCCGTCGGCATGCGGAACGACAGCCGTCCAGGGCTCGACGAACCGGTCTTCGAGCTGGTTCGTCCCGTGAGCCGAAACAAGCCCCTCTCGCCTCGGCTGGTGCATATTGCACCGGACGTCGATCCCGAGCCCGACCCCACGCACCGCGCGTACGTCGTGCCCGCGTCGGGTCGGGTGGTCTTCCTCGGGTTGACCATGCTCGCCGCGGTGGCGTCGATCGTCTTCTCGGCGATCTACCTCAGCATCCCGAGAGGCCCATCCCCGAACGCCGCCCCGGGCGTGGCCGAGATGCAAGGCCGCTGAGAGGCCCTCGCTCGCCTAGTAGCCCCGCGCCTTTGCGAACGCGTCCCGGTGATACCCCGCGCCACCCAGCGTCTCCCCGGCGACGCGCGCCCTCTTCAGGTAGAGGCCGATGTCCGCCTCGTCGGTCACACCGATGCCGCCGTGCATCTGCACGGCCTCGTTCGTCACGAGCCGGTACGTCTCCGTCGCCTTCGCCTTGGCCGCGCTCACGAGCTCGCGCGCGTCGGCCCGGCCCGCGTCGAGCGCCCGCAGCGCCTCGTACGCCAGCGATCGCGTCAGCTCCACCTCGCAGAACATCCACGCCGCGCGGTGCCTGAGCGCCTGGAACGACCCGATGAGCACGCCGAACTGCTTGCGCGTCTTCAGGTATGCGAGGGTCTGCTCCAGCGCCTCCTGCATACCTCCGAGCATCTCCGCAGCGAGCACGGCGGTGCCGCAATCGAGCACGCGGTCCATGACCTCCGCGCCGCGGTCCACCGCGCCCACGATGCTCGACTCTTCGACCGGCACGCCGTCGAATCGCACTCTGCCCACGCTTCGGCTGTCGACCGCCTCGAGCGACGTCGTCGTCACGCCGGGATCATCGGCGAGGGCGTGCAGCAGCGTGAGCCCGTCGCGCTCGCCGGGCGAGCCCGACGTGCGCGCCACGACGACGAACGATCCGGCGACGTACGCGTCGAGCACGAACGATTTCTCGCCGTGGAGGACGAAGCCCGCGCCGCGCCGCTCGGCCCGCAGGGTCACCTCGTAGGGGGCGAAGCGCACGCCTTCGTCGCCGGCGAGGGCAATCACCCGCTCGCCGGTGCACACGCCGGGCAGCACCTCCTGGCGAAGCACGTCGGTCCCCGCGAGCATCACCGCGCCAGCCCCGAGGACGTTCGACACGATCGGCGTCGGCACGAGGTTGCGTCCCAGCTCCTCGGCGACGATGCCGAGCTCCGCGTAGCCGAGCCCCGCCCCGCCGTACGCCTCGGGCACGACCAGTCCCGGGAATCCGAGCTTGGCCAGGTCGAGCCAGAGGTCGAGCGAGAACCCCAGGGGGTCCTTCGTGTCGCGCAGCTCGCGAAAGTGGGCGACGGGCGCGCGCTCGCGGACGAACGCCCGGGCCGACTGACGGATGGACTCCTGCTCTTCGATGGATACGGTCGTCATCTCCGCCCCTACTCCGGCAACCCGAGGACGCGCTTGGCGATGATGTTGAGCTGGATCTCCGAGGTGCCGCCCTCGATCGAGCTGGCGCGCGATCGGAGCCACGACCGCGTCCGGTGGAGCTCCTGCGCGTCGTATTCGTCGCCCGCCCAGCCGAGGCCCCGGTAGCCCATCATGGAGACCATGAGCTCGTAGCGACGCTTGCTCACCTCCGTGCCGTAGAGCTTCAGCACCGACGACACCGGACCCGAGCCCGCGCGCTGCATCGTCAACCGATTGGCGAGCAGATCGATCTCGAGCTGGGCGATCCGGTCGCGCGTCGTGGGATCCGAGAGCGCGCCGTAGGCGCGAGCGACGTCCGCCATCGAGTCCCCCTCGCTCGCGCGGGCGTCGCGCATCGCCGAGATCAGCGCGCGCTCGTGCTCCAGCACGGCCTTCGCGACGTCCCAGCCGTGGTTCAGCACGCCGACGACGTTCTTCGCGGGGACCCTCACCGCTTCGAAGAGCGTCTCGCAGAAGGGCGACGCGCCGCTGATGAGGCGGATGGGGCGCGTGCTGATGCCGGGGGTCTCCATATCCACGAGGAGAAACGTGATCCCCTGGTGCTTGGGGACGTCGGGGTCGGTGCGCACGAGGCAGAACATCCAGTCCGCGAGGTGCGCGTGCGACGTCCAGATCTTGCGCCCGTCGACGACGAAGGCGTCGCCGTCGAGGACCGCTCGCGTCCGCAGCCCGGCCAGGTCCGAGCCCGCCTCGGGCTCGCTGTAGCCCTGGCACCACCGGACCTCGCCCCGCACGATGCGCGGCAGGTGCTCGCGCTTCTGCTCCTCCGTCGCGTACCGTAGGAGCACGGGGCCCAGCATCCAGACGCCCAGGCTCTTCAGCGGCGCGCGGCAGCCGAGGCGCAGCATCTCCTCGCGCAGAATCTTGGCCTGCTCCGCGTCGAGGCCCCCTCCGCCGTACTCCCGAGGCCAGGTGGGCGCGGTCCAGCCTCGCTCGGCCATGCGCTCGAGCCAGAGCCGCGCGTCGGGATCGGTGGGGGGCGTCTTCTTGCCTCCCCACACCCCGTCGTCCCCGTCGGCCGGCGGCGTGCGCATCGACGGCGGGCAAGCGTGCTCGAGCCAGCGCCTGGTCTCCTCGCGGAACTCGTCCATCGGCACCACCTCTTGGAATTTGAAACATGTTTCACTCGGGGGCGCAATGCGCTAGAGTCCAGCCAGAAATGAAGGCACGAAGAGACAAGATCCTCGACGTGGCCGTGGCCCTCGCCGAAGAGGGTGGATTCGACAACGTCCGCCAGAGGGACGTCGCTGCCAAGGCCGGCGTCGCGCTCGGGACGCTCTACAAGAGCTTCCGCAGCAAGGAGGACATCCTCACCGCCGCGCTCGACCGCGAGGCGGAGATGCTCGAGCGCCGCATGGAGGCCAAGCCCGCCGTCGGCGCCAATCGCATCGAGCGCGTCTCCACCTTCTTCAACATCATCACGCGCGGCCTCTGCCGGAAGCCGAAGTACGCGCGCGCGGTCCTCCGCGCGATGGCGTCGGGCGAGCCTGAGGTGGCGCTCAAGGTGGCAGCCTACCAGGAGCGCATCACGGGGCTCATCATTGCGGCGATGCGCGGGGTCGGCCGCCTCGCCTACTCCGACGCAAAGGGTTCCCCCCCGTCGAAGAAGGAGGCGCAGATGGCCTTCGCGCTGCAGCAGTTCTGGTTCGCCGCCCTCGTCGGGTGGTCGGCGGGGCTCATCAGTGTGAACGAGGCGGTCGATCAGATGCGTCGCATCGCGATCGTCCTCGACCGAGGCATCGACGACGACAAGGTGGAGAAGTCGAAATGACGGCGAGCCGCTTCCCGTTCCCGCGCTATCCCAACGGCTGGTTCCAGGTCGCGTACTCCGACGAGCTGAAGCCGGGGGGCGTCCTCCCGCTCAAGTACTTCGGGCGGGACCTCGTGCTCTTTCGCACCGAGGCGGGCGAGGCGCACGTGCTCGACGCGCACTGCCCGCACCTCGGGGCTCACCTCGGCTACGGCGGCACGGTGAAGGATGGCTGCATCCGCTGCCCCTTCCATGCGTGGCGTTACGACGGCACGGGCCAATGCGTCGAGGTCCCGTACTCGCCTCGCGTCCCGCCCAAGGCCCGCGTGAAGGCCTGGCACGTGAAGGACGTGAACGGCCTCATCCTCGTGTGGCACCACCTCGCGGGTCAGCCTCCGCAGTGGGACATCGCGCCCAACCTCGAGTTCGGCGCCTCCGAGTGGACGCCCTACGAGTGTCGCCGCTGGAAGATCCGCACCCACAACCAGGAGATGGCGGAGAACGCCGTCGACTCGGCGCACTTCCACTACGTCCACGGCACGCTCGAGATGCCGACCTCGCGCGCGGTGGTCGAGGGGCCCGTGCTGCGCGTGCTGTCCGACACGCTGATGAAGACGCCGATGGGCAAGACGAAGGGCCAGGTCGAGAGCATCAGCCACGGCTTCGGCTATGCGCTCACGCGCTTCACCGGCATCGTGGAGACGCTGCTCGTGGCGAGCGTCACGCCGATCGACGACGAGTTCGTCGACGTGCGCTTCTCGTTCACGGTGAAGAAACTGCCCAGCGGCGAGGCGACGAGCACCGTCGGCGCGGCGTTCATCCGCGAGATCGAGCGCCAGCTCGGGCAGGACATCCCGATCTGGGAGAACAAGGTCTACATGAACCCGCCGCTCATCGCGGAGGGCGACGGGCCCATCGGCGTCTTCCGCCGCTGGTGCAAGCAGTTCTACCAGGACGGGTCCGAGCCGGTCGCCGCCGCGACGCTGAGCGCCTGAGCGGGCAAGCGCGAACGAAACCCGAGCGAGGGAGCCGCTCACCCGGCGGCGAGGCGGCTCCCGAGCTTCGTGAGGTGCACGCTGGCGCTGCCGAGCGTCAGCTCGATCTGCTTCGAGCGCAGGTAGTACCGGTAGAGCGGGTACTCCACGTCGAACCCCATGCCCCCGTGCAGGTGCTGCGCGGCGAAGACCACGCGGTGCCCGGCCTCGGCGGAGAAGAGCTTCGCGATGGCCACCGCGTCATCTGCCGGCAGACCCTGAGCGAGGCGCCACGCGGCTTGCCAGGTGGTGACCCGGATCGACTCCACGTCGATGAACGCGTCCGCGGCGCGCTGCGCCACGGCCTGGAACGTCGCGATGGGGCGGTCGAACTGCTGCCGCGACGAGGTGTACGTGGCCGTCGTCCTCAGCGCGCGCCCCGCGATCCCCAGCTCCATCGCGCAAAGGGCGACCGTCGCGCGAGGGAGGAGCCACGCCAGTACGGCGGCGCCGCACGAGGGATCGCCCACGACGTCCTCCTCCGGCACGTGGGCGCCGGCCAGGGTGACGCGGTACTGCACGTCGCCCGCGGTCGTGATCTGGCGCTCGAGCGTCACGCCGGCCGCCCGCGGATCGACGAGGAACACGCCGAGGGTGCTCGCGCCGGTGCTCGCCGGGACCACGATGCGCTCGGCCAGAGCCGCCGCGGGCACGCAGGTCTTCACCCCGTCGAGCTTCCACGTGCCGCCGTTCATGCGCGCGGTGGTCTTCACGTGCGTCGGGTCGTCCCCGTCCGGCTCGGCGAGGGCGGCGGTGAGGAGGCACTCGCCCGTCGCGACGTGCGGGAGGAAGCGCGCCCGCTGCGCGTCGCTGCCGTGACGCTCGATCGTCATCGCGCCGAGCACCAGCGTCTCCCACAAGGGCAGCGGCGCCACCGCCGCTCCCGCCTCCTCGAGCAGCGCGCACAACTCGAGAAAGCCGTGTCCGGCTCCCCCGTGCGCCTCCGGGATCGCCATCCCGAGGAGACCGGCCTGCGCGAGCTCGCTCCAGATCTTGCGATCGAAGCGGTCCGGCTCGGCCTCGAGCGCCCTCATCGCGGCGGGGCCGAGGCGCTCCTCGAAGATCCTCCTGGCCAGGCCCGACACGGCCGACTGCGCTTCGGTGAACGAGAAGTCCATGGTTCTTTCCTGTCTCCCCGTCGCTCAGCGCGGGGCCCGCGGCATCCCGAGCCCGGTCATGGCGATGATGTCGCGCTGCACCTCGTTGGTGCCCCCGCCGAACGTGAGCACGATCGACGTGCGGTAGTAGCGCTCGATGCGGCCGCGGAGGCGCGCCCCCGGCGAGCCGTCCTTCACGTACCCTTCCTGGCCGAGCACCTCGAGCAGCCAGCCGTAGATGCGGATGAACGACTCGCTGCCGAACACCTTCACCGTCGACGACTCGGAAGGATCGAGCTTGCCCTGGTCGATGTTCCAGGCCTGCCTCCACGTGAGCAGGCGCAGCACCTCGACGTGCGCGCGCGCGCGGGCCAGGTTCGCCTGGACCCACGGGGCGTCGATCACGCGGCGCCCGTCGCTCGCCTTCGTTTCGCGGG
>JBEKGQ010000340.1:0-7563 GCA_050012715.1 Polyangiaceae bacterium | reverse complement strand
GCGCATTCTCGACCGTCAGCTCCAGGTTCGCCTCGTAGGTGCTGATCGTCTTGTGCTCGGCGCCGTGGTACTGGAAAACGCGGCGGATATCGGGCACGCGCCGGATGAGCAAGAGATAGCCGACGACGATGGCCAGCTTGAAGGCGCCGGTGATCGCCTGGAAGGCCGGCGACTGCACCTCGAGGCCGAGGCCGAAGAGGCGATTGACGCCCGCGGCCGCGCCCTGGGGCAGGGCCACGAACATCCCCACCGCGACGAGCAGCATCAGCCAGGTGCCGAGCTTTCGCCCGCCGCCCCCCGACTGGACCGGCGCGCCGTCGTCGGCCGTCACCATGGAGACGAGGGCGAGGCCCAAAGCGCCGAGGACGCCCAGGCCCTTGGCCCCGCGCTTCTCGGGCTTCGCGCCGTTTTTCCCGTTCGCCGCGCCCGGACCTGCCTCCTCGGCGAGCCAGTCCTTCTCCATCTGGTCGGCGCTAAACCGCAGCGCCTCGCTCCCGAGCTTGAGCGACTCGACCAGCGACGCCACGCCACGCACGAACGGCCAGCGGGCAACGCCACGCCGGCCGTCTTCCATCGCTCGCTCGCGCACCTGGAGCGAGCCGTCCCGACGCCGCACGACCACGGCGAAGGACTTCGGCGCCCGCATCATCACGCCCTCGAGGACGGCCTGGCCGCCGATGTAGGGGCGCGACGCGGGAGCGGACGGCTCGCGGGTCGGCATCGCCAGCTAGTCTAGCTCGCGGTCTTCTCTTCCGCCGGCTTCGCCGGGGTATCCCCCGCGGCGGACTTGGCGGTCGGGACGACGCGCTTCTCGTAGCGCTTGCGGAAGCGGTCGACGCGGCCGGCCGTGTCGATGAGCTTCTGCGTGCCCGTGTAGAACGGGTGGCAGGCCGAGCAGACGTCGATCTGCATGTCGCCTCGCGTGGAGCGCGTGACGAAGGTGTTGCCACAGGCACAGTGAACCTGGGCCACGTGGTAGTCGGGGTGAATGCCTTCCTTCATGGCGGGTCGGGCAACCTAGTCCCGACCCCGCCGATCCGCAAGGGGAGATAGCCCGCCCGGCCTTACTCAGAAGGGGATGTCGTCGTCCCCGCCGCCGGCTGAGCCGCCACCGCCGCCTCCACCGCTCGGGCCGCCCTGGTCGAAGTCGTCGAACGGGGGCGCATCCATCCCTCCCCCGCCGCCGCCAGCCGCGGCGCCGCTCCGAGGGGCGCGAGAGCCGCCGCCTTCGCGCGGGGCCCCGGCTCCCTCGGCCCGGCCGCGACCGTTGAGGATGATGTTGCTCGCCACGATCTCGGTCGAATAGCGCTTCTCGCCGTTCTTTTCGTAGCTCGACGTCTGGAGGCGGCCCTCGATGAAGAGCGACTCGCCCTTCTGGAGGAACTTGCCCAGCGCCTCGGCGCGGCGGCCCCACACCGTGACGCGATGCCACTCGGTCCGCTCCTGGCGGACGTTGTTCTTGTCGACGTAGCTCTCGTTCGTCGCCAGCCGCAGCTTGAGGACAGCCTGCCCTCCGGGGGTCACGCGAAGCTCCGGGTCCGCCCCCAAGTTCCCCAGCAGAAGCACACGGTTCAACCCTTCGGCCATGGCAGTGTTTCTCCTTGTGTGTGACGCCTCGCGAACGGCGAGAAGTGCCTCCATTACGCCGACGGGCGGGCGAAGGCTAGGTGCCCGTGGTGAAATACCACGGGCACACGGCCTCGCTCGCGACTCGGCTAGCCTTGCGGCCATGTCCCTCGACGATCTCCGGCAGCGCATCGACGAGCTCGACGACGCCATCCTGAAGGCCCTCGACGAACGGGCCCGCGTCGTGGCCGAGGTGGGCCAGGCCAAGCGCGACGCGAACCTCCCGACGTACGACCCGTCGCGCGAGCGGCTCATCCTGGACCGCCTCGCGGCGCGGGCCGGGCGATTCCCGCCCGAGGCGATCCGCGCCGTCTACCGCGAGGTGATGAGCGCGTGCCTCGCGCTGCAGGAGCCGCTCAAGATCGCGTACATGGGACCGGAGGGGACGTTCTCGCACGCCGCCGCGAGGAGCTTCTTCGGCCTCGCCGCGACGTACACCGAGACGACGACGATCGAGGGCGTCTTCGACGCGGTGGCGCGGCGCGAGGCGAAGCACGGGGTGGTGCCCATCGAGAACTCCAGCGAGGGCTCGGTCGACCGCGCGCTCGATGCGCTGGTCGACGGGGAGCTCTTCATCCGCGCCGAGCTCGAGCTCGAGGTGGCGCAGTGCCTGCTCACGCGGGCGGGCGGGCTGGCCTCGGTGGAGCGCGTCTACTCCCATCCCCAGGCCCTCGGGCAGTGCCGGGTGTGGCTCGCGAAGAACCTCCCCGGCGCGCAGCTCGTGCAGTCCCCCTCCACCGCGGCCGCGGTGCGCGAGGCGGTCGGCGACCCGCGCGCGGCGGCGGTCGCGAGCCGGCTCGCGTCGGACCTCTACGGGGTGCCGCTCCTGCGCGAACGCATCCAGGACCACGCCGAGAACGTGACCCGCTTCGTCATGCTGTCGACCGAGGACGCCCCTCGGACCGGCAACGACAAGACCACCCTGGCCTTCAGCCTGCGCGACGGCCGGGGTGCCCTCATGCGGGTCCTCGGCATGCTCGACGAGGAGGGCATCAACCTGACGCGCATCGAGTCGCGTCCGAGCCGCGAGAAACCGTGGGACTACGTGTTCCTCGCCGATCTCGAGGGCCACCGGGACGACGAGAACGTCGCCCGGGCCGAGGCGCGCCTGGCGGAGCGCTGCCCGATGGTGAAGCACCTGGGGAGCTACCCGCGATATGTCCGCGCCGCGGCGCCCGTTGGAGCCGTGCGCTAAGCTCTGCGCCCCGCTTTCCATGGAGTCCGTCCGCACGCTCATCATCGGCGCAGGAGTGACCGGCCTCGCCACGGCCGCCGCCCTGTCCGACCGCCGGGACACGGACTACCTCGTCCTCGACGCCGACCAGGAAATCGGCGGCTGGTGCAAGACGGTGAAGAAGGACGGCTTCACCTGGGACTACTCCGGGCACTTCTTCCACTTCAAGCACCCGGACATCGAGAAGTGGCTGCGCGATCGGATGCCGGGGCAGCGCGTCCGCGTCGTCGACAAGAAATCGTTCATCGCCTTCGGCGGCCGGCAGGTGGACTTCCCCTTCCAGAAGAACATCCACCAGCTGCCGCCGGCCGACTTCGTCGAGTGCCTCTACGACCTCTACTTCGCGCGCTCGAGCGACGTGAAGCGCGACGCCCCGGCGCCGGAGCGGAACTTCCTCGAGATGCTCCAGGCGCGCTTCGGCAAGGGCATCTGCGATCGCTTCCTCGTCCCCTACAACGAGAAGCTCTACGCCTGCGACCTGGCCACGCTCGACAAGGACGCGATGGGCCGCTTCTTCCCCCACGCGGATCTCACGGACATCGTCCGCAACATGAAGCACGCCGCGAACGCGAGCTACAACGCGACGTTCACGTACCCCGAGGGCGGCGCCATCGAGTACGTCAAGGCGCTGGCGAGCGCGGTGCGGCCCGACGGCGTGAGCCTCGGCGAACGCCTCGTCGCGGTCGACCTGGGGCGCAAGGTGGCGACGACCACGCGCCGCGAGCTCGCCTTCGAGCGCCTCGTGTCGAGCGCGCCGTTCGACCGGTTCGCGGCCCTCTGCGGGGTCGAGCACGACGCGTCGGTGTGGGCCTACAACAAGGTGCTCGTCTTCAACCTCGGCTTCGACCGCAAGGGCCAGCGGGACGTGCATTGGTGCTACTACCCGTCGCGGGAGACCGTCTTCTACCGGGTGGGCTGGTACGACAACATCTTCGACGCCGAGCGCATGAGCCTCTACGTCGAGATCGGCTTTCCCAAGGACGCGACCATCGACGTGCCCGCCATGCGCGAGCGCGTCCTGCGCGACCTCGAGCGGGAGGGCGTCGTGACCGGTCAGCGCCTGGTCGCCGAGCACTCCGTCGTGCTCGACCCGGCCTACGTTCACATCACCCAGCGGTCCATGGCCGAGCACAAGCGCGTCTCCGGCCTCCTCCGCGAGCGCGGGGTCTGGCCCGTCGGCCGCTATGGCGGGTGGACGTACTGCGCCATCGAGGACAACATCGTCGAAGCGCGCGCCCTGGTGGCGAGCTGGAACTAGCCCCGTTTTTCGTGTACGTGAGGCCCCAAACCGTGGCTGCCGCCGAACGACCCCGTATCGTCCCCGCCTCCGAACCGGCGGATCCGCACATCTCGATCGTCATCCCGATCTACAACGAGCAGGCGATCCTCCACGCCGCCGTGGTCGATCTGCGCGAGCGCCTCAAGCCGCTCGGGTGGAGCTACGAGATCATCTTGGCCGAGAACGGCTCGAAGGACCGCACGATCGAGATCGGGCACGAGCTCGCCGCGAAGTACAACGACCCGCGCGACGGGCAGGTGAAGATCATCTCGATGGGCGAGCCGAACTACGGCAAGGCCTTGAAGCAGGGCATCCTCCTCGCCCGGGGCGACGTCATCCTCTGCGACGAGATCGATCTCTGCGACACCGACTTCCACCGGCGCGCGGTGGACATTCTCGAGACGGGCGAGGTGGACCTCGTCATCGGCAGCAAGCTCGCCGCGGGCGCGGCCGACGAGCGGCCGCTCTTCCGTCACGTGGCCAGCATCGCCTACTCGACGCTGCTCAAGGTGATGCTCGGCTTCCGGGGGACGGACACGCACGGGCTCAAAGCGTTCCGCCGGTCCGCCCTGCTCGACACGGTGCGCGCGTGCCTCGTCGAGAAGGACGTCTTCGCGAGCGAGTTCGTCATCCGCGCCGACCGCGGCGGGGTGACCATCCGCGAGATCCCGGTGCAGATCATCGAGAAGCGCCCCCCGAGCATCAACCTCTTCAAGCGCGTCCCGAACGTGATGAAGAGCGTGGCCAAGCTGACCTGGTCGATTCGCGTCCGCGGATAGAGCGCATCTTCGTCCTCCCCACGCCCGCGTGGGCGTGGTGTAGCCTGCGGCCTCATGCGCATCCTCTACGGCGTCACGGGCGAAGGCATGGGGCACGCGACGCGGAGCAAGGTGACCTGCGAGCACCTCGTCGGCAGCGGGCACGAGGTGAAGATCGTCGTCAGCGGCCGGGCCCACGCGTTCCTCGCGAAGAGCTTCCCGGACGTCGTGGAGATCAAGGGCCTGAGCATCAAGTACGTCGATAACCGCATGGACCGGGACGGGACCCTCGCGCACAACATCCTCGCGGCGCCCGGGCTCGTGACCGCCAACGTGAACACGTACTTCGACAGGGTGGCCAAGTTCGCTCCCGAGGCCGTCATCACCGACTTCGACTCGTTCGCGTACCTGTTCGCCAAGCGCCACCGGCTGCCAATCCTGTCCATCGACAACCAGCAGATCATCAGCCGCTGCAAGCTCGGCAAGTTCGCCAAGCAGGGCGCGAAGGTCGACTATCAGATGACCAAGGCGTTCGTGCGCGCGAAGCTCCCCGCCTGCGACCACTACGTCGTCACCACGTTCTTCTACCCGCCCATCCGCCCGAAGTACGAGAAGGACACGACGCTCGTCCCGCCGATCCTGCGCCGCTCGATCCTCGAGGCAAAGAAGAAGGCCCACGCGGGCGACCACGTCCTCGTCTACCAGACGTCGGCGAGCGACACGAAGCTCGTCGACGAGCTCAATCGCGTGCGCTCGGCGAAGTTCGTCGTCTACGGCCTCCGGAAGAACGCGAAGCAAGGCAACTGCACCCTCAAGGAGTTCAGCGAGGACGGCTTCGTCGAGGATCTCGCGAGCGCGCGCGCCGTCGTCGCGAACGGCGGCCTCTCGCTCATCGGCGAGGCGGTCTACCTCGGGAAGCCCATCTTCAGCATCCCGGTGCGCAATCAGTACGAGCAGCTGCTGAACGCCCGGTACCTCGAGGAGCTCGGGTACGGTCTCGGCGCGGAGAAGATCGAGGCCGACGTGCTGCGGCTCTTCCTCGACGAGACGCCGAAGTACGCGGCGCGCGTGGGCAAGCACAAGCAGGACGGCAACCGCGAGCTCTTCGACGTGGTCGACTCGACGATGGAGCGATTCGCGCGGAAAGCCAGGCGGAGCCGCGCCGACGCCGAGGCCTGACCGAAGCGCGCGGGACCAAACGCGACGCGGCGCGCCACGTTTGCTATTGGAGTAGCCGTGCCCGACGGTCCGGCCCCCTCCCTTCGCCCCGCGCGGGCCGCGATGGCGGTTGCCGAGGGGCCGCTCCCCTCGCCCGCCGACGAGTTCGACGTCGCCATCGTGGGCGGCGGCGTCAACGGGACGGGTGTCGCGCGCGACCTCGCCCTCCGCGGGCTCAAGGTGGTGCTCTTCGAGCGCAACGACCTCGCCTTCGGCGCCAGCGGCAACTCCAGCGGCATGATCCACGGCGGGGTGCGCTACCTGTCGTCGGCGCCGCACGTCACCGAGCAGTCGTGCCGCGACTCCGGGTACATCCAGCGCATCGCGCCCCACCTGCTCTTTCGCATGCCCTTCCTCTACCCAGTGAAGAGCAGCCGGCAGGCACGCGTCATGTTCGAGCTCATCGACGCGTACTTCCGCGCGTACGACGACTACCAGCCGCTCAAGCACGGCAAGGCGCACTGCCGCCTCGACCCGGGGGACCTCGCGCGCCTCGAGCCCGGGCTCCGCGGCTCGATCGTGGGCGGGATCACGTTCGACGAGTGGGGCATCGACGGCGCCCGCCTGTGCGTGCTCAACGCGCTCGACGCCACCGCGCACGGCGGCCGCGTCTACGTGCACACGACGGTCGAGGCGGTCTCGCGCGCGGGTGAAGGCGACGCCGACGGCGCGCGCTACGTCGTCGACGCGCGCGACCTCCACACGCAGGAGCGCGTCCGCGTGCGGGCCCGCGTCGTCGTCAACGCCACCGGCGCCTGGAGCCCGATCACCGCCGCGCTCGGGGCCTTGCCGCAGGAGCGCGTCCGCGTGCGCCCGGGCAAGGGGATCCACGTCGTCGTCGACCGCCGCGTGACCAACTACGGCATCGTCTCGGAGACCATCGACGGGCGGCAGATCTTCATCTACCCGTGGCAGAACGCGAGCATCCTCGGGACGACCGACGACGACTACTACGGCGACCTCGACGACGTGCACGCCACGAGCGAAGAGGTCCGCTACCTCGTCCAGGGCGTCGCGCGCGTCTTCCCCAGCGTGCGCTCGGCGAGGGCCATCGGGACGTACGCCGGCGTGCGGCCCACGCTCTACTCCTACGGCCCGAACGAGGACCAGCTCTCGCGCGAGCACGAGGTGGTCGACCACACGGCCGACGGCGCGCCCGGCGTCTACTCGATGATCGGCGGCAAGCTGGCGAGCTACCGCATCTTCGCCCAGGAGCTCTCCGATCTCGTCGCGACGCGCGAGTTCGACTCGACGACGCCTTGCTCCACGCACGAGCGGCCCTTGCCCGGCGG
Organism: Polyangiaceae bacterium; assembly: GCA_050012715.1. GTDB lineage: Bacteria > Myxococcota_A > Polyangia > Polyangiales > Polyangiaceae > Palsa-1150. The sequence goes on along the minus strand of JBEKGQ010000340.1, from coordinate 156 downwards.
TGACCGCGTCCCCGACGCCATCCCCCTCGCCGAGCGCCACGCGATCACGCCCGTCGTCGCGCGCCGCCTCGTCTACCGGCACGGCAGCATCGCCGAGCGCATCCTCGAGCGCGTCGCCCGGCGCCCGGTCGAGCGGGACGTGACCTGCCCTTGCGA
>JBEKGQ010000339.1:0-7589 GCA_050012715.1 Polyangiaceae bacterium | reverse complement strand
ACGCGGTAGCCTCGGATTACTCCCCTTCGTCGCCGCAGGCCGCGAAGGCCGCCTGGCTCGCCGCCCGCCCGCGTGCGATGGCCTCGTTCTTCGCGTCGTCCTTCGCGGCTTTCACGGCATCGACGGCGGCCGGTCCTCCGGCAATGACGGCATCGCGCGCGGACTGCGTCGCGCGGATCTGGGCCATGGCGGAGTGGTAGCAGGCCTGCTTCTTGGTCTCGCTCCAGATGTCGGCACACGCCGCCTCGGCGGGAGCGGCGTTGGCCTTCGCCCGGGCCAGCGCATCCTGCCACACGCGGTACGCGGCGATCTTCGCCAGCGCGCACGACGCCGAGCGATCGTCGAGCGAGACGGGAGCCTGGCCGTCGACCGCGGCGGGGACGTTGCCGGCCGCGGAGGGGCCGCCGTCCACGATCCCGAGGAGGTCCTCGATCCTGGCGACCCGCTGCTCGATCGCGCCCGCCTCGCCGCCTCCACGGCACGCCTTCACGGCGAGCCCGGCGACGAGCGCCCCGACGACGGTGCACGCGCCGGCGATCGCGACCAGCCGCGGAAGCGCGACCGGGCGCCCGCCCGATGGTTGCACCGGCACGAAAGCGGGCGCCCCCGCCTCGGCGTGGACCGCCTCCTTGCGCTCGTCCCAAACGCGCGTGCGCGCCTGATCGGCGGCGGCCTCGTCGGCGACGACCTCCCAGGCCGCCGGTTTCGCGTCGGCGAAGAGCTCCGTCCACAGAGCGCGGACGGTCGCGGCATCGACGACCTGACCCGTCGTGGCGACGTACGCGTCGAGCGCGTCACGGAGCTCCGCGGCGGTCTGCCAGCGGTCGTTCGGGTCGCGGGCGAGGCCACGGTTGATCGCTCCGGCGAGGGCGGCCGGGAAGCCGTCGACGAGCGTCGTCGGATCCGGGATCTCGGCCTCGCGCACGCGGCGGATCGTCTCCACGTCGCTGTCGTCGTGGAACAGGCGCCGGTCGAGGGCCGTCTCCCAGAGCGTCACCCCCAGGGCGAAGACGTCGGAGCGCCGGTCGGCGGGCTTTCCGTGCGCCTGCTCCGGCGCCAGGTACGCGAGCTTGCCCTTCACGACGCCAATGGCGGTCGACGCGATCCGGTCGCGCGCCTTGGCGAGGCCGAAATCGATGAGCTTGGGGACCCCCTCCTGCGTGATGAAGATGTTCGCCGGGTTGACGTCGCGGTGGACCACGCCCAGCGGAAGCCCGCGTCGTCCGCGAGCTCGTGCGCATAGTGGAGCGCATCGGCGATCCGCGCGCCGATCCACGCGACGACCTCGTACGGCAGGCGCTTGGCGCGCGCGTGCGCGGCCTTGCTCACGTCGAGCAGCGTGCGCCCGCGCAATAGCTCCATCACGAGGAAGTGCTGCTTCCCGTCCTCACCCAGGGCGCGGGTCGAGAGGATGTTCGGGTGCGAGAGCCGCGAAGCGAGGCGCGCCTCGTCGACGAGCATCGCGACGAACTCCTTGTTCCGGCCGTACTCCGCGCGGATGACCTTGAGCGCCACGAGCTCGTTCGGGCGGGCCACGCGCCGTCCGAGCGAGACGCTGCCCATGCCCCCCTCCGAGATGGGTGCGAGGATCTCGAACTCTCCCAGCCGCGGGAACGGCCCCTGCGTCATCCAGCGGATACTCGCACCGTCCCGCCGTGCGCGGGACCCCATTCGAAGGCCCCGTCTCGTCCGTTGGAGCGCACCCGGACAGGCCGGCTCCCGCGTGGGATAATCCCGGTGACGATGCCGGCCGCGCCCTCCGAAGCTTCGCGCCGACTCGCGGCGGGCGCCCGGGTCGGTGGCAAGTACCTCCTCGCCCGCCGCATCGCGGTGGGCGGGATGGGCGACGTATGGCGCGCGCGCAACGAGGCGACGGGCGCCGAGGTGGCGGTCAAGGTCTCGCGCCGCAGCCATGCCGACGACCTCGGCGTCCGGTTCCGCACGGAGGCGAAGCTCGGGGCCATGGTGTCCCACCGCAACATCGTCCGCATCTTCGATCTCGTCGAGGACGCGGACGGCTCGCTCGTCCTCGTGATGGAGCTGCTCCGCGGCGAGTCGCTGGCTCAGTACCTGAAGACGCGTGGGCGGCTCGATACCAAGGAGGCGCTCGCCATCGCGCTGCCCATCCTCTCCGGGCTCGGCCATGCGCACGCGGAAGGGATCGTCCATCGCGACGTCACGCCCGCCAACGTCTTCCTGGCCGTCGACCCCGACGGGCAGGTGACCCCCAAGCTCATCGACTTCGGCATCGCCAAGCTCCCCGCCGCGGGCAGCCACACCCTCGACGGGCGCGTGCTCGGAACGCCGCGCTACATGGCGCCCGAGCAGATCCGGGGGCAGGCGATCGACGGCCGCGCCGATCTGTTCAGCCTGGCCGTCGTCCTCTACGAGGCGATCGCGGGCGCCTGCCCGTTCGAGGCGGGCTCGCCGTCGGCGTCCCTCGCCGCGGTGCTCGAAGCAACGGTCGACCCGGATCCGCAGATCGAGCCGCGCGTCTGGCTCGAGCTCGCACGGGCTCTCGGCAAGCGACCGTACGAGCGGCACGCGACCGCTGCCGCGTTCGCCGACGGCCTTCGGCTCGCCGTGGGCGAGAGCGATGCGTCCCTCGCGTCGCTGTTGCGCCGTGCACCGCCTTCCCGGGTCGAGGCGGACGGCGCCGAAGAGCCGACCCCGCCGGGTCCGTCGACCATCGAGGGCCAATCGGTCGAGGGTCAGCTCGTCCTGCGACGGCCGGCGTGGAGGGCCTGGGCGGTCGCGGGCGCGGGCGCAGCGGTCGCGGCGGGGCTGGCCTTGCTCCTCCTCCCGACAAGCCGGCCCGAGCGAGCCTCCGCCACTTCCACGGCGACGTCGGAGCCGAGCGCGGTCGAGCTCTCCTCCGCACGACCCACGATCCCGACCTCCACCCCCAACCCGACCTCGGTCGGGCCCGCGACCCCGACCGGTACGCCGATCGAGTCGGCGACGCCGACGCAGGCAAGGCCGCCACCGAGGATCACTCCGCACCCGGCGCGCCCGAAGCCCATCGGGACGACACCCGGTTTCTGATCAGTCGTCGGCCTCGCTCCACGCCATCCCGTACAGCCCTCGTTTCTTCAGCAGCTCTCTGAGATGGTGGCGCGCCAGGTCCGCCTCGCGCGCGGCGAGCGACAGGTTGCCACCGCACCGCTTCATGAGGGCCCCCAGATAGGCCGACTCGAAGCGCTCGATCGCCCGCTCCTTGGCCGGCGTGAACTCCCCCGACAGGTCGAGCGCGCTGCGCTCCTCGCGCGTGCCACGGAAGCCGAAGCCTTCCCCCGCCACGTCCTCCCGCCGGATGACGCCCCCGGTGGCGAGCGCCGCGGCACGAGCGAGCACGTTGCGCAGCTCGCGGACGTTGCCGGGCCACGGCTGCGCCTGAAGGTGCGACAGCGCGGAGGCCTCGAGGAGCACGTCCGCACCTTCCGCGACCCTCGAGAGGAGCTTCTGGCACAGGACGGGGATGTCCTCGGGGCGATCGCGCAAGGGGGCCAGCAGCACCCGGACCTGAGCCAGGCGGAAGAACAGGTCCTCCCGGAAACGGCCCGCTTCGATCTCGTGGCGCAGGTCCCGGTGGGTCGCGGCGATGACGCGGATGTCGACCGGCAGCGGCTCGTTGCCGCCGACGCGGGTCACCTCGCGCTGCTCCAGCACGCGCAGGAACTTGGCCTGGATGGGCGCGGGCAGCTCACCGATCTCGTCGAGGAACACCGTGCCGCCGCTGGCGGTCTCGAAGAGCCCCACCATCCGGCGATCGGCGCCGGTGAAGGCGCCCTTCTCGTGGCCGAAGAGGAGCGATTCGGCGAGCGTCTCCGGGAGCGAGGTGGCGTCGATCACGACGAACGGCTTGTCCGCCCGTCGCGAGCGGGCGTGGATCGCGCGCGCGGCCTCCTCTTTGCCGGTGCCGGTCTCGCCCTGCAGGAGCACGGTCAGGTTCTTCCCGGCGATTCGCTCGAGGATCACGAAGAGCTCGTGCATCACCGTCGAGACCCCGACGAGCTCACCGAAAAAGTCCTGCTGGCTCGTCGCGGCCGGCGTCGCGCCCTCGTCGATGTCGAGCCGCAGCACGGTGCCACCCACGGTGAGCTCGGCCCCCGCCGCGAGCTCGATCTCGGTGACTCGGTGCGGCCCGATCCAGGTGCCGTTGGTGCTCCCGGCGTCGCGCAGGTGCACGCGCGACCCGGCGCGCCGAAGCTCGAGGTGGACTCCGCTCACGCGCGGGTCGTCGAGGGGCAGGTCGTTGGTCGGGTGCCGGCCCACGGTGGCGAGGGCGTTCGACATGGCCAGCGCCCGGCCCGCGCCAGGACCGGAGACGGCGGTCAGGCGCGGGATGGCCTGCGCGGGCTGCGCGGCCACCTTCGCGGTGACCTCGGTTCCGCCGCGGGTCTCGGGCTCGCTCATCGCGTCATCCTAGCTCCGGAGTCTTTCATCGGTGCCGCGCAGACCTTACCCTAGGCCTCGATGCTTCGCTCCGGCAGGTGGCTGCTCGCAGCCGCCTGGCTCGCCACTTCCGGCGCCCTTTCTCGGCCGTCCCTGGCGCAGGCTCCACCGCCCCGCACCGATGCCGAGCTTGCGGCGGCGCGGCAGCTCTTCGCCCAGGCGCTCCACGACGAGCAGGAGAGGCGTTTCGACGTCGCCCTCGCCGGATTCCGTCGCGTTCGGGACGTGCGGGACACCGCCGCGGTGGAGTACCGGATCGCCACCTGCCTCGAGGGTCTGGGCCACTTCGCCGAGGCCATCTCCGCCTACGACGCGGCCGTTCGCCTGAGCGAGGGGGACGCCGCCGCCGCGGATGTGGCCGCGGGATCCCGGGAGCGAGTCGATGCGCTGTCGAAGCGCGTGGCTCATCTCACCCTCACGCTCTCGGCGCGCGCGCCGCCAGACGCGGAGATACGCCTGGACGGCAAACCACAGCGCAGCGGCGACATACTCCTCGATCCGGGGAGTCACCGCGTCGAGGCCGCCGCCACCGGGTCGACTCCGTTCCAGAGCGACGTCGCGATTCCAGAGGGGGGACGGATCTCGCTCACGGTACCGCTCGACCCTCCGGTTGCGGTCGCGATCCCGTCCCCTCGAGCGGGGGACCCGCTCCACGGGGAGGCGACTCCGGCGGCGACGAGCTCGACGCAAACGTGGGGATGGATCGGGATCGGGGCGGGTGGCGTGCTCCTGGCAGCGTCCGTCGCGAGCTTCGTCCTCCGGGAGAGCGATATTCGCACCGCGAACCGTGACTGCCCCGGAGGCGGCTGCGTGGGGAGCATCAACGGTGAGGCGCTCTCCGCGACGAACCGGGCGCGAGTCGAGGGCCCTCTCGGCGTCGGCCTCGGCGCGGCCGGCATCGCCGCGGCGGGGCTCGGCGGCGTCCTGCTCGCGGGCGCGTCGAGCCGCGCCGCCACGCTGTCGTTCGTCCCGGCGGTATCGCGGGACGGTGCCTGGCTTGCGCTGCGAGGAGCGCTGTGAGACGCGGACGCGGGCTGACCGTCCTGTGCTCGGCGCTCGGTGCCGCGCTCGCGCTGCGCTGCGATCCAGTGCCGGACCTCTACGTCGTGAGCGCGTCCGTCGAGGCCGGAGGGGCCGACACCAACACGGGGTTCGACGCGGGAGACGCCTCGCCGGACGCGGCAGAGAGTGGAGCGCCGGATGCAGGACCGGACGAGTGCATGGGCTTGAGCTGCCCCGCGTGCCCGCCCAACCCGGGCGAGTGCTGCCCGAGCGGCATCCCTTGCGTGGGCGACAACTGCTCGGCCGACTGCGACGCTGGTTGTGCGGGCTGCGGTCCGGGTGAGATGTGCTGCTCCAAGCAGGGAGGACAGCCCCTGTGCCGCAACATCGAGGGCGGGAAGTGTCCTTGAGCCGCCACGTCGGTAGCTGCGAGCCCGCGCGGAGCGAAGAGCGGCTGGCGCGGCGAGGCCTGCAAGCGGCAGATGGATCGCGGCGTGCTCAGGCGCGAACGCATTATTCCACCCTCGGCGCGCCGGCGCGGCGCGCGTAGAAAGTGACGAATCCCGCCGAGATCACCGTGTTGGCGCGGGGCGACGCGGGTGGGCAACCCGCGACGGCACGCGCGGTGCTCAGGGGACCGCATGCCCGATCCGAAGCGCCCCGCCAAGGAGGCGACCGATCCCCCGCAACCACTCGCATCGTTCATCCGGGAGCACGAGACCGCCGACGTCGCCGTACCCCAGAACCCCATCTCGTCCTCCACCGCGCTCGCGCTCGCGATCGACGAGTGCGACGACTTCCTCGAGCGCTGGCTCGACCGGCACTTCTCGCTCTCCGTGCAGCTGCACGACGCGCAGCGCGAGCTGGCGCGGGAGCTGCTGGCGGAGGGCCCCAGTCCGAGCGCGAACGAGGTCCTGGCCGTGATGACGGACCTCGAGATCGTGCAGGGCGTCCTCTTCGAGCTGCACGGCTACCTGGAAGGGGACCACCGTGCGCGCGCCGTCATGCACGACTCCCGGGCGGTGCAGCACGCCGTGATCACCGTCTACGCGTGGCTCGGCGATGCGCTCCAGGCCCTGCCGACGCGCTCGATCGCCCGGCGGCGTCCGTCGTTCGTCGACGAGGGGGAGCTCCCCGGCTCGGCGATGCTCACCACGCTCCAGCGCCTGCACCCCGACCTCGAACGCCTCGTGCGGGCCGACGGCGTCCCCGCGGACGAGGACGTGCGCGCGAAGCTCGCCCTGTGCTTCCGCCAGATCGGCGCGGGCATCGTCCGCATCAGCGGGCGGACGACGACACGACCACCGCCGACGTAGCCAAGAGACTTCCTCCGGTTCTTTCCGACCGTGCTCGTCTGCAATGCCCGCCGATGAATACGAGCGACCGCTGGAGAACCTGCCCCGCGAGAAGCGTCCTTCGGGGCCGGAGCGGGACTGGGAGCTACACTTGTTCCGCATGCCGGCGCCGCGCCCTCTCCTCCTATGCGCGCTCATCGTGTCGTGCTCCGCGGGCGCTTCGTCGGGACACGGCACAGCGGGGACGGCGGACGGAGGCGCCGACGGGGACAACGCGCACGACGGCTCCGCCGCACCGAGCGATGCGACGACGCCGGAGACCGGGACGGTCGACGCGGCGGCCGCGGACTCGGCGGCCGGAGACGCCGGAGTCTCCGACGGCGCCGCGACGTACCGCGACCCGCTCGTGCAGCCCTTCGCGTCCACGAGCATCTGGAACACGCCCATCGGCTCGGCCGCGGTCTACGTGCCTGCGAAGATCGTCCCGGTCACGGGGAGCACGCTGCAGGGCGACGAGGACGTCGTCGTGCTCTCGCCATCGTCGCCGTCGACGCCCGTGTACCGCAACACGGCGGGCTGGAGCACCACCGTCAGCCGCTGTCCGTACGACGCGGGTCCGCTCCTCTACGACGTCCCGCTCCCGGCGGACTTCGTCGTGGGCGATACGCCGGTCTCGGACACGCCGAACTCGGGCCTCGCGGTCCTCCTCGCCGACGGTCGCACGATCCGCCAGACGCAGCCCTTCGCCCGGTGCACCGCGGGCGCGCCCGCGACGAGCGACGCGGTCTTCCCCGACGTCGATCTCTACGGCCCCGGGATCCCGGGCGCGCACGGCGG
>JBEKGQ010000338.1:0-7594 GCA_050012715.1 Polyangiaceae bacterium | reverse complement strand
CTCCATTTCCATCGCGGAGACCGGCCGCTACGAGTTCACCATCAACGACTCGAGCTGCGTGGCGGACGTCCGGCGCGGAGCCACGCTCTCGCGCGCGGTCGCCGCGGCTCCGACCGCCAGCACGACGGCGACGGTGGCCGACTCGGCCACCGCCGCGCCCGCCCCGTCCGAAGCTCCCACCGCGACCCCTCCGCCCGTTCCCACCGCGACGACGACCGCCGCGGCGCCCGCGAAGGCCGACTGCAGCGTGGCCCCGGGCGATCCCGCGCGCCTCGAGGTGCGCCCGTCGCGCAAGCTCCTCAAGCTCGGCGACGCGTTCGTGTTCCACGCGACCGTCGTCGACGCCGGCGGCTGTCCGACGGGGACGCCCATCCAGTGGACCGTCGGCGCGGTGACCTTCAAGGACGGGCAGACCCACGCGGGCGCTCCCGCCATCGACGCGGCCGGCAACCTGACCATCCCGGCCGCCGACTTCACCGACGCGACGTTCGACGTCATCGCGACCGCGGCGGGCAAGAGCGCGCGCGCCGCGGTCCAGGTCGCGATCCCGGCCGACTACGACGCCCTCCTCGCGCAGTCGGGGCTCGGTCCGACGGGCGAGCGCGACGAGCCGGCGGTGGCCGTCCTGGCGACGACGTCGATCGGCGCGGAGAACGCGCGGGCCGAGGACGGAGCCCGCAAGCGACGCCTCATCTTCATCGGCGTCGTCGGGGGGCTCACCGTCCTCTTGCTGGTCGTGGCGGTCTTCGGCGTCGTGCGCTCCCGGCGGGGCCGCAAGGTCGAGGCGGCGGCCGAGGCGCGCCACGTCGAGAAGATGCGCGAGTTCGAGCGTCAGAAGGCCCAGCGCGAGGCGCAGCACGCGGCGCAGATGAAGGCGCACCTGGAGAGCGTGGCGGTCGCGCAGCAGCAGGCGGCCGCCGCGGCGGCGCGCGGGCAGGACACGGGGCCGATGTTCTGCCCGTCGTGTCGCCGCGAGTACCCGGCGGGGACGACGTACTGCTCCTTCGATTCGAACCGCGTCGTCGCCATCCGCGGGCACGAGGGGCTGATGGCCGGGCCGTCGGGCGGCATCTGTCCCACGTGCAAGCGCGGCTACAACCCGGGGGTCAAGGTCTGCCCGAACGACGGGGACACGCTCGTTCCCGCGCCGGTCGCGGGGGCGACGCAGCTCGTGGCCGGCCCGGCGGCGCAGCGAGGCAAGATCTGCCCGACGTGCGGGTCTCGCTTCGAGGGCGTCTCCGCGTTCTGTGTGAAGGACGGAACGCAGCTCGTCCTCCTCAACTGAGCCCCGGCTCGCAGGCCCCCCCTGGCTCCTCAGGAGCCCACCCGTCCCGGGTCGCGGTCTTCCACGCGCTGCGTCGCGCCTCGCTCGCAGCCCGTCGCGAGCGGTGGCGAGAACCGCGCCGACCCACCCGACAAAAGCCAGCGATGTCGCGAGGGCACGCCGGTTGCTCAGGCACCCCGCATGCGCATCGGAATCGGCCTGGCAGTGGTGGCGACGAGCCTCTGCATCGCCTCCTCGGCTGCCGCGGTCAGCGGCTCGGCCATCGCCACCCTCGCCAGCGCCAACGTCGGCCAGGGCGCGTGCACGAAGAACACCCTCGGCGGCACCGCCTTCGAGTCGAGCTGCACCGGCAACGGCGGCCAGCCCGAGTACTGGTGCGCCGACTTCGCCATCTGGGTCTGGGCCAACAGCGGCGCCGACGTCACCGGCCTCACCGCCGCCGCCGGGAGCTTCTACACCTACGGCCAGAACAACGGGACGCTCTCCAGCTCGCCCGCCGTCGGCGACGCCGTCGTCTTCGATTACCAGGGCGGAGGCGTGGCCGACCACGTGGCCATCGTCATCCAGGTCAACTCGGACGGCTCCATCGAGACGGTGAGCGGCGACTGGAACGGCGACAGCGGCACCGAGGCGCAGTTCTCGAGTACGTCGCACGTCGTCCTCAACTCGCCGGCCTACGCCGGCACCGAGGGCACGACGCCGGCCGTCATGGGGATGACGATCTCCGGCTTCGTCTCGCCGGTGGGCCTCACGTCGTCGTCGACGTACGCCGCGTCGTACGTGAGCCAGTCCTTCCCGCTCGCGTCGAGCGCGCTCACGATGACGGCCGGGCAGACCATCCCCTCGTACATCGAGCTGAAGAACACCGGCTCGGTGGCCTGGGACAGCAAGACGCACCTCGGGACGACGCAGCCGCGCGATCGCACCAGCGTCTTCGCCGACTCGACCTGGCTCGCGCCGGACCGGCCCTCCGGCGTCACCGGCTCGGTGGCGGTCGGCGACACCTACAAGTTCACCTTCGACCTTCACGCGCCGAGCACGCCCGGCACGTACTTCGAGTACTTCGGCGTCGTCGAGGAGGGCGTCGCCTGGTTCAGCGATCCGGGCCAGGGCGGCCCGCCCGATGACGACCTCGAGGTGCAGATCGTCGTCGTCGCCGCCGCCGACACGCCGGACGCGGGGAGCGCCAAGGACGACGACGCGGGCGCGAAGGAGGCGGGCGCGGTCGACGACGCCGGCAAGAGCAGTGGGGCCCACGATGGCGGAGCACGCGCCGACGCCGGCAGCCCGGTCGTGCCGGCGGACGAGGACGCGGGCTCCGGCGGGAGCTGGGCGACCAGCGGGGGCGGGGGCAGCCAGGGCTCGGGCGGCTGCAGCGTGACGCTTGGACCAGAAAACGTCGGTCTAGGGTGGGGCATCGCGCTCGCGGCGCTGGCGGTCGTCGCCGCTTCCCGCCGGAGGCGCGAGGACGGACGCGTCCCGACCTCGCGTGAACGCGTCCGCTCCAGGTGAGGACGCGTGCGGGCCTCCCGTGGACGCGTCCGGGCCTCGCCTGAACGCGTGCGCTCGCGGTCGGGACGCGTCCGGACCTCGCCTGAACGCGTGCGCTCGCGGTCGGGACGCGTCCGGGCCTCGCCTGGACGCGTGCGCTCGAGGCGTGGACGCGTGCGCTCCGAGCCAGGACGCGTGCGCTCCAAGCCAGGACGCGTGCGCTCCGAGCCTGGGCGCGTGCGCTCCGAGCCAGGACGCGTGCGCTCCGAGCCACGACGCGTGCGCTCGAGGCGTGGACGCGTCCCGACCTCGCGTGGACGCCTCCCCGGGGACCGCTCACAATCTCGCACCCGGCTCGGCCGCGGGCGTGGATTCCACGCGGAAGCGGACTCCCGCCGCGGGGCGCGCTACCATCGTCGTTGGATGAAGATCACGTGCCAGGCCTGCGCGGCCAAGTACACGATCGCCGACGAGAAGGTCCTCGGGAAGATCGTCAAGATCCGGTGCAAGAAGTGCGGGGCGACGATCGTGGTCAACGGCAACGATCCGTCCGCCAGCGCCGGCGCGGGGTCGTCCGAGCCGGCGCGCGCGTACGACTACGTCGCACAGGGAGCACACGGGGACTCGTGGACGGTCAACGTCGCGGACGGCGACCAGCGCACGCTGACCGACGGCGAGATCGCCGACGCGTACCACGCGGGAATCGTCGACGACGAGACGTTCTGCTGGAAGGACGGGATGACCGACTGGCTGCCGATCCGCGAGATCGAGCAGCTCGCCTCCGCCTGCGCCGCGACGCGTGCGGTGGCGGCGCCGCAGCCCTCGAGCATGCCGCCGCCCGACGGGGTGACGAAGATCCAGCAGGCGGGTCCCGGCCTCTTCGCGTCGTCCCCTCCTCCGGCGGCGCACGCCGCTCCTCTGCCGCGCCCCGCGTCGGGCAACGGCGGCACGCCGGCTCCCGCCCCGCTGGCCGCGGCACGGCGCACCGGCGGCCGCGCCCCCGCGGCGGACCTCTTCGGCGGCGCCGCGCAGGCGGGCGGCGAGGAGGACGTGATGACGAGCGCCCCCGTCGGCATGCCCCAGGCGCACGACGACGCCAAGCTGACCGGTCAGCGCAACGAGAACAGCGTGCTCTTCTCGCTCAACGCGCTGACGAGCAACGCGCCGAACACCGGCGGCGGTGGCGGACGGCCGATGCCGGCGAGCTCCGAGGCCTCCGGGCTCATCGACATCCGGCAGCTCGGCGCCCAGATCGGCATCGAGGACAAGAAGAAGAGCCGCATCGACGACATCATGAACCTCGCCGGAGGCGGCGCGTTCAGCCCCTCCCTGTCCGCGCCCGTGATGTCCGCGCCGCCACTCGAGGAGTACGCGCCCCCGCCCGAGGCGGCCGGCGCGACCGGGCAGCTGCCGGCGGCGAGCAAGAGCAAGGGCCTCATCTTCGGCGCCATCGGGGCCGGCGTGGTCGTCGTGTGCGGGGCGATCGGCGTGGCCGTGATGGTCATGGGCAAGTCCGACAAGGCCGACGCGGACAAGACGGCGGCCAGCGCGAGCGGCGCGACGGCCTCGACGGCGCCGACCACGTCCGCGGCGGGGGCCGAGCCTTCCGCGGCGCCATCGGACACGAGCACCGCGGCGCCGGCGCCGACCGACTCGGCGAGCGCCGCCGCGACGGCGGCCGCGGCGGCGACGACGGCGAAGACGGCGGCCACGACGACCGCCGCCGCCGCGACGGCGAAGCCGACGACGACCGCCACCGCGACGGCCGCGCCGAAGGAGACGGCGACCGCGGCCGCGCCCGCCGCGGCGGCCGGTGGCTCGGACCAGCCGTTCAACATGGGCGAGGCGAAGGCGCGGCTGGCGAGCATCGCGGGCAGTGTCCAGGGGTGCAAGAAGGGCGACGTCAGCGGTAGCGGCCGCGTCGTGGTCACGTTCGCGCCGGCCGGGAACGTGGCCTCGGCGGTCGTCCAGGGCCCACCGTTCGCAGGAACGCCGACGGGAGCCTGCGTGTCGTCGCGCTTCCGCGGCGCGCACGTGCCGGCCTTCGCCGGGAGCCCGTTCTCGGTCAGCAAGAGCTTCACGATCAACTGATCGGCTCGCATGTCCGGCCTCTTCATCGGGCTCGTCGTCTTCGCGGCGTTCCTGCTGGGCCTGCGCGCCGGCATCGCCATCGGGCAGCGCGCCGAGCGCCGCCGAAAAGGTGACCTGCCGCGCGCGCGCGCCTAGCCTCGCCCGCGTGCGCGGTCGTGTGCGGCTGGCGGTCTGTGGCTTCGTGGCGGTGCTCTCGCGGGCGTCGCACGCCGGAGCGCCCTCGTGGGACGACTGGACGAGCTCGCCGCGCCCCGTCGACGCCGGGTCCCTTCAACCGCTCGAGCGCGCCGCGCTGGCCGCGTGCGGGCCGGGCGAAGCCGGGCTCGAGGAGACGGCGCGCGCGATCCTCGGGCGTAAGCTCGCCGGGCTGCCGATGCCGGAGCTCGACGCCATCGAGGCGATCCAGCGCGCGTCGGGGGAGCCCCACCCGTGGCCGCGGGCATGGGCGGCCAGCGCGCGCTCGCTCGACGAGGGGCCGACGCTCGCCCGCCTGGCGACGTGGCTCGACGCGGGGGAGCGGCGACGGCGCTGTGGAGCCGCGGCGGGCGTCTCGCGCGACGGGACCCACGCGCTCGTGGTCGTGGCGGTCGATGCGCTCGCCGATCTGGCGCCGCTGCCGACGCGGGCCCGGACCGGACAGTGGCTCACCGTCGAGGCGCGGATGCGGGCGCCGTCGAGCGGAGGCCGCGTCGTGGTCATGCATGCCGACGAGGCGCCCCGGACGGTGCCGAGCTGGTTCGACGGCGCCACGCTCCGCGCGCGGTTCACGCCGGACCGGCCAGGCGAGATGGCGGTGCAGGTGGTCGCGGATCTGGCGACGGGCCCCCGGCCGGTGCTCGAGGCGACCGTGTTCGCCGACGTGGAGCCCCCCTCGCGCGACGAGGATCGCGCGGCCCCGGGCGAAGAGGCTGCCGCGGGCGCGAGCGACGGCGATCGCCTGGCAGTGATGGTCGCCGCCGCGAGGGCGGCCGCGGGCCTCCCGGAGCTTCGCCGCGACGCCCGGCTCGACGCGGTGGCCCACGAGCACGCCGCGCGGATGGCCGCGGCGCACGAGCTGGCCCACGACGCGGGTGACGGTGGACCGGTCGAGCGCCTCCGCGACGCCGGGCTGGAGCCTCGCGAGGCGGGCGAGAACGTCGCCCACGCCGCGACCGTCCCTCTGGCGCACCGCGCCCTGTGGGCGAGCCCGTCGCATCGCGCGAACCTCCTCGGACGCGAGTTCGACCGCCTCGGGGTCGGCGTCGTGCGCGACGACCACGGCGAGGTGTGGGCGGTCGAGACGTTCGCCGGTGGCCTCCACTAGGAACGGAGGGGAGCGCCGCCTACGGCGGAGGGGCCGGCTTGGGCGGCGGAGGCGGAGGCCTACCGCTACCCGAGTCCTCTTCGGTGATCTTGAACTCGACGCGCCGGTTCGCCTGGCGGCCCTCGTTGGTGTCGTTCGTCTGGATGGGCTTCGTGAGGCCGTAGCCCTCGCTGTCGAGGCGCGCGGAGTCGATGCCGCGCTGGATGAGCCACGTCTTCACGCTCGCGGCGCGCCGCTTCGAGAGATCGAGGTTCATGGCCGCGTCGCCGCGGTTGTCGGTGTGCCCCTCGATCATCATCTTCTTGATCGCCGGGGTCGCCTTCAGCAGGGCCGCGATCTCGCCCAGCATCGGGAAGCTGTCGGGCAGGATGGTGGCCGAGCCGGTGGCGAAGTGCACCTGCTGCAGCACCCTCACCGTCGAGCCCTCGAGCTTGATGAACTTCGGACAGCCGTTCTTCTTCGGGTCGGGATCGGGCTGCCCCGGCTCCAGCGGGCACGCGTCCTTCGTGTCGGGGATGCCGTCGTTGTCGGCGTCGTCCTCCGGGCAGCCGTCCTCGTCCTGGATGCCGTCCTTGTCCTCGGGCTGGTCCGGGCACTTGTCGAACTGGTCCGGGATGCCGTCGCCGTCGCGATCGCTCGGCGCCGGGCACCCGTCGTTCGGGTCGGGATCCTTGTGGTCCTCCGGCTCGGTCGGGCAGGCGTCGACGTCGTCCGGGATGCCGTCGCCGTCGGTGTCCTTCATCGACTCGCGGATGCTCTCGCGGATCGCCCGGCGGGCGTCGGGCGAGTGCGGATGCGTGTCCTCGAGGGTGAAGTACGTGCCGACGAGCGCGAGGAGGCGAAGGTCCGGCGCACCGTAGCCCGGCGCGATCAGCGAGCCGCCGCCGAAGCCGGCGTACCAGTGGTCCCAGCCGGCCATGGGCGCACGCATCCGCGCCTCGACGTTCCACTCGATCGGCGTGTTCTGACGCGTGAAGGCGGTCGGGCCGGTGATGGCGTCGTTCGTGATGCCGGTCTGGCCGAAGATGGTCGCCCCGAGGCGGTACTTGCCGTTCTTCAGGGGGAGGAGCGCGCCCGCGGCCCAGCGCCACTCGTAGCCGATGCCGATACCATCCACCGGTCCGTGCGCACCGTTGGGGTTGTTGATCGAGTTGTCGTGACGCAGATCGATGCCGGTGTTCGCCACCAGCGTGACGAAGTGCTTCGGGGTCCACTCTCCCGTGATCATCGGCATCGCCGCGAACGCGCCGTCACCGCCGAAGTTCGTCGTCGAGCCGGTGGGGGCGAAGATGCTGAGCTGCGCGCCCACCGCCCACGAGCGGTCCTCCGCGCGAGCGACGACGAAGCGGCCGTCGAACCGCATGTCGCCGACCGCGGGCGAGTTGACCGCGAAGGCCGTGAACGCATTGCTGTTGAACGTGCCC
>JBEKGQ010000337.1:0-7610 GCA_050012715.1 Polyangiaceae bacterium | reverse complement strand
CCAGGGCCAGCGCGGCGGTCACCGCACCCCCGATGACCTTCAGCCAGAGGACGATCGTGCGGCGGCGCTCGGCGAGGTGCCGCCGCCGGGCGTCGAGGTGCTTCTTCTTGAAGTAGTGGATGCGGCTCGAGAGCGCGCTCACGCTGCTCAGGCCGAAGTGGGCGACGACCTGCTCGTCGGTCTGCTTCGTGCGCGCCTTGTGGACGATGATGTCCAGTGTCTTCGCGTCCGTGGGTACCTTCGCGACGCGCTTGCGGAGCCACCCCTCGAGGAGCCACCCCTCGTCGATCCGCGCGTCGATGGGCTGCGGTCCAATCTCGGACGCCGCGACGGTCTGCACGTCGACCTCGCGATTGAGCCAGCGGAGGTCCTTCTTGTTGCGCCGGAAGTGGTTGGCGACGCTGATCACGGTGACGCCGGCGACCCACGCGGGTGTCTTCTCGTCGATGGCCGGGGGCGTCTTCGCGGTGAGGCACTCGTAGTAGGCGTCGGACCAGATCTGCTCGACGAGCTGCTCGGGCGCGTCGGGGAACACGCGCCGGATCACGATGCGGCGGATGATGTCGAGGGTCTCGGGCTCCTCGAAGTACGCGCGAACCGCGTCGGGTATGGGACGCGGCACCGAGGGGGGAGCGTCCTCGGAGTCGGGTGCGCGGTCGTCGTCGTCGTCGGGAGGCATCGCGAGGGCCGCGGCATGGTGAAGCGAGGTGGGCCGTGGTGCAAGGGGAGGAGTGGGGAGTCGGGGAAGTGGCAGTGGGGTGTGCGCGGGGTCGCGGTGGCGAAAAGGCGCGGTCGTCGTGGGGTATGGGCGGGGTCGTACTGGCGAGTGGGGTGGGGGACGCCGCGGGATGAGGGCGTGAGCACGGTGGTGTGACCCGACGAGCGCGCGGGTGCTCATCGGGCCATGGGGGCGTGCTCACCGGGGAGCACCGGCGTGCTGGGGGTGGAGCACGGGGGTGCTCGTGGTGGAGCACGGGGGTGCTCGTGGTGGAGCACGGGGGTGCTGGGGGTGGAGCACGGGGGTGCTCGTGCTGGAGCACGTGGGTGCTCGCGATGGAGCACGGGGGTGCTCGTGGTGGAGCACGTGGGTGCTCGTGGTGGAGCACGTGGGTGCTCGCGATGGAGCACGGGGGTGCTCGCGATGGAGCACGGGGGTGCTCGCGATGGAGCACCGGGGTGCTCGCGATGGAGCACGTGGGTGCTCGCGATGGAGCACGTGGGTGCACGGCCGCCATGTGCGATTTCCGAAAAATAGTTGCAAGACCGCCCCCCCCTCCCGCGACAGCAACGCTGAGGACGGCGAGAAGCAACCCCCGGGAATGGATCCCGGTGCGCCGCCTCGGAGAGGAGGTGAAAAGAGAATGGCTAGCAAAACAAAGGGTAAGGAATCCGCGGCGGACTTCGCCGATGCACTGATCGGCGGGATCCAGAAGCGGCTCGCGAACGGGTCGTTGACGTTCGCGGGGGGCACGTTCACGGCCGCGCAGATCGTCGCCGAGCTCCAGCAGCTCGTCGCGCTCCGCAACGCCGTGCTCGCCGCCCAGGCTGCGGTCAAAGTCGCACTCGCCGCCGAGACGGCCAAGCTGCCTGCACTGCGCGCTTTCATGAGCGCGCTGGTGGAGTGCATCCGGGTCACGTTCGGCACTCAGGCGGATGCGATGGCCGACTTCGGGCTCACGCCGAAGAAGGTGCCGGCTCCTCGGACGGTCGAGGAGAAGACCGCCGCCGCCGCGAAGGCCGTGGCCACACGGCAAGCGCGGGGCACGAAGAGCGCGAAGGCCAAGAAGGGGATCAAGGGCGCCGTCACCGGCGTCGTCGTGACCCCCGTCGTGGCCGGGGCGCCCGTCGCGCAGCCGCCGACCGCCTCCACCGCCGCCCCCGCCCCGGGGACGGCGACGGGCGGGACGGCACCGCACACCGCCTAGAGAGGCGGTGACGACAACAAGGGAGAGGGGCGCCGCCTCCGGGAAGGGAGGCGGCCCCCCGATCCTCTATGGCCTCCGCGCCTACCCGTGCCTCTCGCGGAGGTACTCGACGACCACGAAGCCCGCGACGCCGGCGATCAGGGCAATCGTCACGCTCTGCGCCGTGAAGACGTCCCCGAGCGCCCAGAGAAGCCCCCGCGACTGCGCCTGCCCGGACCTCTCGTACTCGCCCATCAGGAGGTTCGCGTAGAAGAGGAAGACGATGAAGCCGACCTCGACGACCGCGCGCACGATTCGCTTCCTCATCGGCAGGCCATCCTAGCGCCGGGCGATGGCGCCTTGTCCCGGGACACCCCGTTTTCGTCCCGGACCGTGCCCCCGTCACCCAACCACACGCATTCCCTCGGTCCGCCCGGCGGCACGCCCCTGGCTCTGCTGCCTTCCCGTTCGCCATGGCCCATACTCCACGCATGACCGACGTCGCGCGCCACGAGCCCGGTCCCTACACCTGGGACGACTTCATCGCGCTCGACGAGGACGACCTGCGGGAGCTCATCGACGGCGAGCTGCTGGAGGTCGAGGTGCCGAACGATGCACACGAGCTGCTGGTACCGCTGCTGATCTTCTACCTCGTGGGCTGGGCGCAGACCCACGGCGGCGGGGCGACGTTCGCGTCGGGCTACAAGGTTCGGATCACGAGCACGCGCGGCGTCATGCCCGACGTGCAGTTCTACCGTAGCGGCCGCACGCCACGCGGGCAGCGGCAGGGGCTCTCCCAGGGCCACCCGGACCTCGTCGTCGAGGTCGTCTCTCCGAGCAGCGTCCGATACGACCGCGTCGTGAAGATGAACTGGTACGCATCGATCGGCACGCCGGAGTACTGGATCGTCGATCCGGACGCGCGCACGTTCGAGCGCCTCGTGCTCGAGAACGGCCGCTACCTCATCGCCGACGCGCTCGAGGGCGACGAGGTGCTCCGCCCCGCGACCTTCGAGGGCCTGGAGATCCCGCTGTCGAGGTTGTGGGCCGCGATAGAGGAGCTGCGGCTGGAGGGCGAGTAGCGCCTCGACGGTGATAGCCTCGCCCGTCGATGCTTCTCGTGGCCCTCTTGCCGATGGCCCTCCCTCCGCCGTCGGCACCCGTGCCCACCGCGCCTGCGTCCGCGCCCGTGCCCGCGCCTGCGCCCGCACCCTCTGCTCTCCCTGCCGGCCCGAAGCCCCTCGACGTCCTCGAGCCCCCCTTCGGCGAGCACGACTTCACCTGGATGAACGGCTCGAACACGCAGCCGGCCTCCCTCCTCACGATGGGCCCCGTCACCTGGTCCATCTACGTCGACACGTACTACGCGTGGCAGTTCTCCCACCCCATCGACCACACCATCTTCCCGACCACCGTCGCGCCCCGCCACAACGAGATCTCGCTGAACCTCGCCCACCTCGGGGTCGACGTCACCGGCCTCGATGGCCCCACCGGCCGCCTCTACATCCAGTACGGCTCGATGGTCGAGACCATCGCCGGCCAGGACACGACGACGACGCGCGGCTTCTTTCTCACCAATCGCCTCCTCCAGTACGTCCAGCAGGCCGCTGCGGGCTGGCACTTCCACTGGCTCCACGGGGTCAACGCGGAGCTCGGGATCTTCCCGTCGTACATCGGCCTCGAGAGCTACCTCCCCGAGGAGAACTGGGCTTACACCCACGCGTTCCTCGCCGACGCGACGCCGTACTACTTCTTCGGCTTCCGCGGGCAGGCGTACACCGGGCAGGACTTCAAGGTGGAGCTGTGGATCGTCAACGGCTGGCAGACCTTCGGCCAGTGGCACGAGGGACGCGCGGGCGGGTACCTCTGGAACTGGCGGCCCGCCGAGTCGATCTCGCTCGTGAACTCGGTCTACGCGGGGCAGGAAGTGCAGGACGATCCCAATTCGCTGCGCGTCTACTCGGACAACAACCTGCAGCTCAGGCACTACCACTGCGCCGAGTGCAAGGTCCTCCGATCGATGGCGTTCTCGCTCGTCGGCGACATCGGCTACGAGCACCGGAGCAACGCGCCCTCCGGGCCGATGGGCGGCGTCACGCTGACCCACCACTGGGAGTGGACCGACAAGTGGAAGAGCACCCTCCGCGGCGACGTCTTCTACGACCAGACGCAGGCCATCTCGCCGAAGTTTCCGGTGGGCTCGGCGTACCCGTGGATGGGGACCGACCCGCTCATCGCGGCGGGGGTGACGACGACGCTCGATTTCTGGCCGAGCCCGTGGCTTGTGACGCGGCTGGAGTATTCGCACCGCATCGCCAACCAGCCGCTCTTCAGTGGCCCGGGCGGCATCACCGGCCCGGGGGGCGTGCTGCCGACGAGCCCGGCCGCGGCCGCGTCCTTCACGCCGGATCTGCGCTACACCGACGACCGCGTGGTGCTCAACGTGACGCTGCGCCTCTGATGAGCCTGTGAAACATACCCCGCGAGCCTGCGAGCGGATTGTGTGAACCAGCGAACACCAGCCCCCGACAAGCGTGTCCGGGACGCGGCGCCCCAGCGTTTCCGCTGGCGCGATGGCCATGACTTTCTATGATCCCGCCTCGTCTGACCCGACGGGATCCCTCACCATGAAACCTCGAGCCTCTTTCTTCTCCATCGCCACCGTCGCGGCCCTCGCCGCGCTTCTGCCCACCTCGAGCCTCGGCTGCGCGAGCCGCGAGGTCGTGCGCGGGGCCGACGATCCGACCGTCGACGCGCCCGCCATGAGCACGAGCCTCGACAAGGACGACATCCAGCGCACGCTGATGACGCTCCTCAACCAGCTCCGCGACTCGCCGGTGATGACGGAGTGGCGCGTGAAGGCGGGCGCGGGCGACCGGCAGACCGTCGCCATCGCGCCGTTCTTCAACGAGACCACCGAGCACATCGACCCGCAGCTCGACTCGATGCTCTCCGAGACCGAGACGTGGCTCGTCAACAGCGGCATCGCCCACGTCATCAGCCACGAGCGGCAGGAGGACATCATCCGCCAGGTCGAGGGCGCGCAGCGCCCGGTGTTCGACCCGCGGCACATCCCGCAGTACGGCAAGCAGATGGGCGTGAAGTACTTCATCACCGGCAAGGTGGGCGCGTCCGACGAGCGCACCGCCGACGCGCGGCGCGTGCAGTACTTCATCTTCATGCAGGTCATCGACAGCGAGACGAGCGAGATAAGGTGGCAGCAGCGCGCGTACGTGACCAAGGCCATCCGCTAGTGCGGCTCGGCCGAGGGCTCCTCATCGCCGCGGCTTCCCTGGCCCTCCTCGAGGGCTGCGCGAGCCATTCGGAGCAGATGCTGCCGGTGCGCGTGGCGCTCGACCGGGGCGATCCGCGCGGCGCGATCGCGCTGCTCGACCAGCGGATGGAGGTGAAGACGCCGGCGGAGCTGCCGGTCGACATGCAGAGCGACAAGGCGCTCTTCGTGCTCGACCGCGGGAGCATCCAGCAGTCGATCGGCGGCTACGATCACTCGAAGGTGGACCTCGAGGCAGCCGACAAGGGCATCGACATGCTCGACCTCGCGCACGACGCGAAGGACACCATCGGCGAGTACGTGTTCTCGGGCTCGAGCGGCAAGTACCAGGCGCCGCCCTACGAGAAGCTGCTGGTCAACACGCTCGACATGATCAACTACCTCGAGCTGCGCGACCTCGACGGCGCGCGGGTCGAGGCGCGGCGGCTCGCCGTGATGCAGAAGTACATCTCGGACGATCTGCACGAGGGGGATAACCCCGTGCTCGGCCTCGGGGGCATGCTCGCGGGGCTCACGTTCGAGGAGAGCGGGCAGACCGACGAGGCGCTCCGCTGGTACGACCAGACGCTGGCGTTCACCGGCTTCCGCGCGCTGGGCGGGCCGGTGCGCCGGCTCATGCAGCACAGCGGCTACCGCACGCCGCGCCTGAAGGAGCTCGAGGGCGGCGGGCCCGTGCCGCCGGATCCGGCGGCGGCGGGGGAGGGCGAGATCGTGTTCGTGGTGGGCTACGGGCGCGTGCCGCACAAGGTCCCGCAGCGCATCCCCATCGGGCTGGCGCTCACGTACTCGGCGGGGGCCATCTCGCCGGACAACGTCGCGAAGGCGAACGCGCTGGCGGCGCAGGGGCTCGTCACGTGGATCAACTTCCCGACGCTCGGCCCGGAGCGGGGCGGCTACACGATCCCGGCGTGCGTGCTCGACGGCAAGTACGTCGACCTCGAAGAAGCCGTCGACGTGACGACGCAGGTGCGCGCGGAGTGGAAGAAGATCGAGGGCAAGATCATCGTGAGCGCCATCACGCGGATGATCTCGCGCCTGGCGATCGGCGCGGCGGCGAAGGCGGTGGCGGGCAAGAACGGCCTCGTGGGCGAGCTCCTGTCGCTCGGCTCGCAGGCGACGCTGACGGTGCTCGACACGCCCGACACGCGGAGCTGGGAGACGCTGCCGGCGCGCGTCGCCATCGCGCGGGTGCGGGTCCCGGCCGGCGAGCATCGGGTGCACATCGACGCGCGCGGCGTCCTGCGCGACACGACGGTGAACGTCGAGAAGGGCGGCTGGGCGGTCGTCTCCCTGATGGCGCTGCGGTAGGGCCCCGCCTGGAGGCCGGCTACTCGAACGCGCGGCGTGCCGCGAACGATGCGACGCGAGGGGGGCTCGGCGCGGTGATGCTCGGTGGCACACCCCAGCGCACCTCGACCTCGACCTGGCCGCACACCGAGCAGCCCACGCGGTGGGTGGCCTTGATGACGAGGTCCCCGCGTGAGCCGCGGGCGATGTGGTGGTTGCCCAGCGTCTCGTGGGAACCTCGCAGGATCATTCCGCATCGAGTGCAGACCGCGTAGTGGAGCTCCGCCATTCTCCCCATCACGTGGGGGGCAGGAGGAAAAAAGGATCACTCGCCCCCGCACGCCGAGCCGCCGGTGAGGGGGACGCAGATGCCCACGAGGGCCCCGGGGCGAAAGGTCGCCGGCTCGAGGACGGCGCTCGGGTTGCCGCCGCGGTCGAGCACCGAGTAGTGGTGCTGGCCGGGGTCCCAGTCGAGGTCGAGCCCCACGAGCAGGCGCGCGCTCGGCCCGAGGCGCAGCCGCGCGAGGAGCTGCCCGGCGATGACCGGCGTCGTGTGCGTCTGGGTCTGGGTCGAGGTCGGGAAGGGGCCGTGGGGGTTCTCGGGGGTGTCGCGATAGAGGTCGACGCCGGCGCCGGCGGCGAAGTCGAGCTGGAGGAGGGGTCGAACGCGGAGCACCTCGACCGCAGGCATGGCGCGAAACGAGGTGACGGTCGTCTGGAGGGTGACGCCCGGGCCGGGGATGTCGAACGGCGTCTGGAACGAGGCGCTGATCCACAGGCTGGGTCGCCACGGAATCGGGCCGGCGGACACGATGAACGAGCCGCCACCTCCCAGGGCCACCCCGGAGCGGTGGGCGACGTCCGCCCCGTCGGCGAACGCGGCGACGTCGAGGGCGAGGCCGCCGCGGCGGAGCGCAGGCTTGGGCGACGGGGCGTCGCGGACGCCCGCGAGCGGTGGAAGCAGGAGGGTCGACGGGGGAGGAGGGGCCGGCGGCGGCGAGGGCTCGAGGAGGGCCGACTCCAGCGTGGCCTCGACGACGTGGCCCACGGTGTCGACGACCACGGCGCTGGAGCCTTCGCGGCGTATGACGCGATGAAGGACGGCCTGCGGGGCGCCCTCGTGGAGG
>JBEKGQ010000336.1:0-7644 GCA_050012715.1 Polyangiaceae bacterium | reverse complement strand
AACGCCCCGACCGCGACTGCTCCGGACATACCGCTCCCCACACCGGCACGACCACCGCCCCTGGAAGAACGCCCGCGAACGTGGGCGGAGCGATGGCTCGGCCCGTCGGCCACGCCGACGTGGGCGAGTGAAGCGCGTCGACTCCTCCTCGCCGCGGGGCTCGCCTCGGTCTTCGGCGTGGCCCTCGGGCTCCGCCACGGAGGCGCGTCGCTCGTCCTCGGAGCCCTCGGCGCACCGGCGGGCATCGTCGCGGTGGCGGCGGTCGCCGTTCCGGCGTTCGCGATCGTGCTCGCGCTCGCGAACGCCCCGCTCGAAGGCATGGCGCTCCTTCATGCAACGTCGCGGTCGGCGATGCGCGCGGGGCTCTTCCTGGCCGGCCTCGCTCCCGCGGTGGCGATGCTCGTCGTCACCGTCGAGGAGGCCGTCACGGTGGACGTCATGGGCTTCGGCGCGCTCCTCCTCGCGGGGGCTATCGCCGGTCAGGCGTTCGTCGCCGAGCTGAGGCCCGCGCTCGCCAGCGCCCCTCGCGTGACGCGGGCGATCCTCTCGCTCGCGCTGCCGGCGTTCCTCGTCTTCGCCGCCGTACTCGCGACCCGGGTCTGGTGGCTCGCGCTCCCCATGCTGACGGAGGTCTCATGAACATCGCCATGGTGAACCGACTCCTGCGCTCGCCGTCGGAGGTCGCCGCAGACTGCCGCGAGGACCGAGATCTCGCGAGCATCGCGGGGAGCGCCCTCGTCGCCATCGTCGTCGGCGCGCTGCTCTTCGGAGCGGCGGTCGGGTCCTGGCGCGGCGGGCCGCAGATCGCCTTCGCCGCGATGAAGCTCCCGCTCGTGACGGTGGGGACGCTCGTCCTTTGCGTCCCCGCTTTCCACGCGATCGCCGCCGTCTTCGGTCGGCCGTGGTCGCTGCGCGCCGCGGTGTCCATCATGCTCGTCGCGGGGGCCCGTTTCTCGCTCGTGCTCCTCGCCGCGACGCCCGTCGTCTGGCTGGCGGTGAGCCTCGGAGCGTCGTACGACGCGGTGAAGCTCCTCGCGGCCTTCGCGTATGCGCTGGCGGGTCTGGCGGCGCTGGGGCTGCTCCTCCGCGGCCTCGGCCCGGGCCCCGGGAGACTCGCGACGGTGACCACGTTCATCGGCGTGTTCCTGCTCGTGGGCGGGCAGACGGCGTGGATCCTGCGGCCGTACATCGGGACGCCCGGACACGAAGAGATCACCCTCTTCACGAGCGAGCACGAAGGCGGGGTCGCGTACCAGCTCTTCGTCAGCGTGGGCCGCCTCTTTTCCAGCGTCCCGGCGCCGCATTCGCGAGGCCGACGGTGAGCCTTCGCGATCTCCTCGTGCTCTACGGGGTCGTCGGCGTCGCGTGCGCCATCGCCGTCCTGCGCCGGGCGCCGGCGGTCGGCTCGCGCGCGCTGACCTCGGCCGTCGCGACGGTCTTCGTGTGGCCCCTCTGGGCGCCGTTCGCCCTCGGCGCGACGGCGGCTGCGGCACGACGGCCAGGTCCCGACTCCGCCAGCGTCGGGCGCATCGAGCGTGCCCTCGCCGACGCCGTGGCGGCCGTGGCCGGTACGCCGATGAGCGAGGTGTTCTCCCCGAAGGTCGCGGCGCGCATCGCCGCGGAGGTCGCCCGGGTCGCGGCGCGCCTCGAGGAGCTGTCGGCGCTCACGGCGCAGGCGGCGTTCGACGCGGGGACCTCCGCGCAGCACCTGAAGGATCTCGAGGCGCGCGGGGCGCCCGAGCGGACGGTCGTGACGGCGAGGTTGCAGCACGAGAGCCTCACCCGCTTGCAGCAGCTGCGCGGAGCCGACGCGCAGGCGCTGGAGGAGCTGGCCGAGCTCCTGGAAGCGCTGAGGACGCAGCTCCTGCTCGCGCGGTACTCGGGCTCTTCGGCCGACGGCGCCGGCGCGATCGTCAGCGAGGTCTGGGCGCGCCTGGAGGGCCTCGGCGTGGCGTTCGACGTGGGGACCGGCGAGGCGGTGGGGTGACCAGCCTCGGGGTCAGCGCGCCACGTCGACGAGCTTGTCCTCGACGAACTGCGAGCTGGCGAGCTTCGCGACGCGCTCGGCTCCAGTGAGCCCGCTCGCGATCTCGACCGTCGGCCCGGTGTCGCGCTCGACGACGACGGACACGAGGTGGATCTTCGACGCGGCGTCCACGACCGCCACGCGCGAGCCGTGAGAATCGCTCATGAGGGCGGTCGCCGGGAGCTCGTAAACCCGGTGGGACGACGGCAACGTCAGCGCGACCTGGGCGTACATGCCCGCGATGAGCGCCGAGTCGGCGTTGGGGACACGGACCTCCGTGTTCATCGTCCGCGTCAACGGATCCAGCTCGCCCGCCGCGCGCGACACCGTCCCGGCGAACGCGCGACCCGGGTACTCGCGCAGCGTCACCGCCGCCGGCACCCCCGCGCGCACGCTGCCCGCGACGTCCTGAGGGACCTGCACGAAGACGCGCGCTGGATCCATCGCCGCGACCTTGTACATGGGCTGGCCGTTGCCCGCGGTCACGAGCGATCCCACCTCGATGCTCCGCTGCGTCACCGTGCCGCCGAAGGGCGCGGTGACGCGCGCGAACGACTTCAGCTGCGTGAGCCGGCGCATGTTCGCCTGCTGGGCCGCGATGGACGCCTGAGCGACGTTCACGTTGGCCTCGTCGACCTGGGCCATCGCCTGGCGCTGCTCGAGGTCCGCCTGGGACACGACCCCCGAGGGCGCGAGCTTGACGTAACGCTGCAGGTTCGTCTGCGAGAGGTTCCGGTTTGCTTGCGACTGGACCAGGGTGGCCTGCGCCTGGACGAGCTGCGCCCGGGCCTGATCGAGCTCCTGGTCGAGCTCGGGCGTGTCGAGCTCGGCGAGGAGCTGGCCATCGGTCACCTTGTCGCCGATGTCCGAGTACCACTTGCGCACGTAGCCGCTCGCGCGGGCGTACACCGTCGTCTCCTCCAGCGGCTGGACACTGCCCGGCAGCGACAGGGCTCGGTCGCTCGAGCTCGCCTTCGGCGTCACGACGTCCACCGTGAGGAGCGCGCCACCGGCGGCCTGCGTGGCCTGGACGAGCGCGGCCCGTTCGGCGCGCCGTGGCAGGTAGCCGACGACGAACGCCGCGCCGAGGACGGCGACCCCGACGAGCCCCAGCACGACGATGCGTGAGCGCGAGACGGTGGCGGGCGGCGGAAGATCGAAGCCGAGCTCGTGACCTTCGGGCGGGGGCGTCAAACTTCCTCCAGTGCAGGGTCGGGGGCGGCGGGCGGCGTTCGGCGCAGGATGCTGTACATGACGGGGACGAAGAAGAGGGTCGTCACGGTGGCGAGGAGCAGGCCTCCGATGACGGCGCGCCCCAGCGGAGCATTCTGCTCGCCGCCTTCGCCGAGGCCGAGCGACATCGGGAGCATGCCGAGGACCATCGCCAGTGCCGTCATGATGACCGGACGCAGTCGCGTCATCCCCGCCGCGAGCGCGGCCCCGGAGGCGGTGCGGCCCACCGCGCGCTGGTCGTTTGCGAAGGTGACCACGAGGATGCTGTTGGCCGTTGCCACTCCGACGCACATGATGGCGCCCATCAATGCCGGCACGCTGAGCGTAGTGTGCGACAGAAAGAGCATCCAGGCGATGCCCGAAAGCGCCCCCGGGAGCGCCATCAAGATGACCAGGGGGTCGAGCCACGACTGAAAGTTGACCGCCATGAGGAGGTAGACGAGCACGATGGCGAAGAGCAGCCCGTAGGCGAGGCCGCGAAAGGACGACTCCATGCTCTCGACCTGGCCTTTGATGTTGACCGTCGTCCCGCGGGGGAACGAGGGCTTGAGCTCGGCGACCACCTTCGCGACGGCGCTCGACACGCTCCCGAGGTCCGTCCCGTCGACGTTCGACTGGACGTCGAAGGTCCGCGCCACGTTGAAGTGAGTGATGTTCACCGGCCCCTCGGTTCGCGACAGCGACGCCACGTTCGAGAGGAGCTGCGGCGCGCCTCCGCCGGTCGAGATGGGCGTCGTGTTCAGGGCGTCGATCGAGTCCACCTCGCGCTGCGGCGTCTGCACCGCCACCAGGTACTGAATGCCTCGCTTGTCGAGCCAGTACGTCGGCGACACGATGGCGCTCGACGCGAGCGACACCAGGAGATCGCTCGCCACGTCGCGCTCGGTGAGGCCAACCTGGCCGGCCATCGTGCGGTCGACGTCGATGCGGAGCTCGGGCTGCTTCGGGACCTGAGCCAGGTGCACGTCCGCCGTGCCCGGGATGCGCTTCATGCGCTCCGCGATCTGCTGCGCCACGGCGTAGGTCTGGTCCTCGTTGCCGATGGCACCGATGACCTGGACGTCGATCGGCGCCGCGAGCCCGAAGTTGAGCACCTGGGTCGAGATGTCGGGCGCGAGGAAGAAGAACGTCTGGTCCGAGTACTCCTTCGCCAGCGTGGTACGGAGGCCTCGTACGTACTCCGCGGTGGGACGGTGCCCGTCCTTGAGCGCGATGAGGATCTCTCCGTCGGCCGACGAGATGAGCGCGCCTTCGCTGAGAGAGAGGTTGAGCCCGCTGTAGGGGATGCCGATGTTGTCGAGCATCGTCTCGATCTGGTCCGGCGGGATCACCTTGCGGATGGTGTCCTCCATCTGGGCGAACTTGCGCTCGGTCTCCTCGATGCGCGTGCCCGGACGCCCGCGGACGTGGAGCTTGATGAGGCCCGCGTCGACGCTCGGGAAGAAGTCGCGCCCGACCAGCGGGAAGAGCGCGAACGACGCCGCGACGAAGGCGAGGAACCCGGTGATGACGAGCCCCCGGCGGTGGAGCGCCCACGCGAGCCACCCGCCGTACACCGTCCGCAGCCGGACGAAGCCATGCTCGAACGCCTCGAAGAACCGGTTGGCGAGGCTGCGCGACCCGGCGGCGTGGTGGTCGCCGTGCCGCAGGAGGTAGCGCATCATCGTCGGGACGAGCGTGCGCGAGAGGAAGTACGACGTGAGCATCGCGAGCACGACCGCCAGCGCGAGCGGCACGAAGAGCGACTTCGCCGCCCCCGTGATGAAGACCACCGGTACGAAGACGATGCAGATGCAGATGGTCGACACGAAGGCGGGGGTCGCGATCTCGCTGGCGCCGTCGAGGATGGCCCGGATGATGGGCTTGTGCTGCGCCATGTTGCGGTGGACGTTCTCGATCTCGACCGTGGCGTCGTCGACCAGGATGCCGACCGCCAGCGACATCCCGCCGAGCGTCATCACGTTGAGCGTCTCGCCCAGCCAGGACAGGACGATGATCGAGACGAGGATCGACAGCGGGATCGAGACGAGCACGATGATCGTGCTCCGCCAGCTCCCGAGAAAGAGGAGGAGCATGGCCGCGGTGAGGCCCGCCGCGATCCCCGCCTCCTTCACCACCCCTTCGACGGATGCGCGGACGAAGAACGACTGGTCGAAGAGCGGGGTGACCTTGAGCTCCTTGGGCAGGCGGGCGAGCGTGGTGGGCAGCATGTCGCGGATGCGAGCCACGATGTCGAGCGTGCTGACGCTCCCCTGCTTGAGGACCGACATGAGCACGGACTTCTTGCCGGCGACGTGGACGATGTTCGTCTGCGGCGCGTAGCCATCGCGCACGCTGGCGACGTCGCGCATGTAGACCGTCGTCCCGTGGACGACCTTCACCGGGATGGTCGCGATCTGGTCGAGGAGCTCGGGGCTCGAATTGAGGACGATCGGGTACTCGGTCACGCCGATCTTGGCCGTGCCGGTCGGGACGATCACGTTCTGCACCGTGAGGGCGTCGTTCACGTCCCGCGGCGAGAGGCCCCAGGCGTAGAGACGCGCCGGATCGATGTCGAGCATGATCTCGCGCTGCTTGCCGCCGTACGGCCAGGGCAGCTGCGCTCCCTGGATGGTGGCGACGTCGGCGCGGATGAAGTTGGTCCCGTAGTCGAAGAGCTGCTGCTCGCTGAGCGAGTCGCTCTCGAGCGCGAGCTGGAGGATGGGGACGTTCGACGCGCTGTAGCGGATGATGAAGGGCGGCGTCGTGCCAGGCGGAGCCTGGCGCAGCGTCGTCTGCGAGATGGCGGTCACCTGCGCCGTCGCGGCCTCGATCTTGGCGCCGGGCTGGAAGAAGATCTTGATGACCGCGATCCCGGTCAGCGTCTGGCTCTCGATGTGCTCGATGTCGTTGACCGTGGTCGTGAGCCCGCGCTCGTAGTTGCTGACGATGCGCTTCTCCATCTCCTCCGGCGACAGCCCCGGGTAGCTCCAAACCACCGAGATGACGGGGATGTCGATGTCCGGAAAGATGTCCGTCGGCATCCGCAGGATCGTGACGGCGCCGAGGATGGCGATGAGCATCGACATCACGACGAACGTGTACGGGCGCTTGAGCGCCAGGCGGACCAGCCACATCATGGGCGCAGATTTCCTGGTCTCGTCATGTAGACCCACTGCCCACGAGCCGCCAGTCGAGCCGCTCGCCTAACCGGTTGTCGAAGAAGAGGCGCAACCCCTGGACCGGCGGGGCATCCCAGACTAACCGTGCGCTCTCGCATGCGGTCCCTCGGTCTCCTCGCGGCGCTCCTCCTCGCAGCGGTCCCCGCTCGAGCTCAGGATGAGGCCCCTCCTCCGCCGCCCGTCTTGCCGCACACCCGGCTGGAGGTCGACTCTCCACCCGCGGTCGGGCTGAAGGACGCCATCGGGACCGCGCTCGCCCGGAACCCGACCGCGGTGGTCGCCTACGCCGAGATCCGGCGCGCGCAGGCCATCGTCGAGCAAGTGCGCTCGGGGGCGCTGCCCACGCTCTACGGGAGCGTCGCCTTCACGCAGCTCGACTCGGCGCGCGTCTACGCCGGGGTCGTGCAGCTCCCGCAGTCCGCGCTCCAGGCGAACGCCCTGCTGACGGTGCCGCTCGTGGTGCCCAAGCCGTGGGCGCAGTGGTCCCAGGCGAAGGACCAGGTCGACGTCGCGCGCCTCTCGGCGGAGGACACGCGGCGCCTCGTCGCGGTCGCCGTCGCGCGGGCCTACCTCGCGATCGTGGCGCAGAAGCGCGTCATCGACGCCGCGGTGCGCGCGCGCGATACGGACAAGGCGCACTACGAGTACTCGCACCAGCGCTACGCGGGCGGCGTCGGGAACCGGATCGACGAGGTGCGCGCGAGCCAGGAGCTCGCGAGCGACGAGGCCAACGTCCAGCAGCAGTACTCGAACCTCGCGCGCGACCGCGAGGCGCTCGGCGTGCTCGTGGGGGTCGGCGGGCCGCTCGACGCCAACGAGCCGGCTCTTCAGGCGCCCAGCGATCCCCAGCAAGCGATGACCGAGGCGGAGCACCGGAGCGACGTTCAGGCGGCCGGAGCCCGGGTGCACGCGGCGCAGCACACGATCGACGACAACTGGACCGACTACTCGCCGTACCTGGCGGGGACGTTCCTGCCCTTCTACCAGGACCCGGCGACGGTCACGTACCCGACCACGGGCTGGCAGGCGCAGCTCATTCTGACCGTGCCCTTCTACGACGGCGGCCTCCGGTACGGGCAGCAGAAGGAACGCGGCGTCGCACGCGACGAGGCCCGGACGCAGCTCGAGGCGACGCTGCGGCAGGCGCGGAGCGACGTGCGCACCGCCTTCGAAGAGGTGAAGCGCGCAGACGCATCGCTGGCGGCGGCCCGAGACGCGGCGAAG
>JBEKGQ010000335.1:0-7666 GCA_050012715.1 Polyangiaceae bacterium | reverse complement strand
CAGGAAGAGGCCCCCTCCCACGGCGGCCGCCGCGAGCGCGCCGCCGAGCAGCAGCACCGCCGGGGTGAGCGGCCCTTTGCGGGTTCCCGCGGTCTGCGACGTCGCCCCCACCGTGTCCGCGAAGCCGGTCGGCGAGCTGACCCCGCCTCGTGCGCTGACGACCCCGCTCCGCGGCGGTGCCCCGATGCGGCCGATGCGATCCACCGCGAGCTGAGCCTCGGGCGACGCAAAAGGCCGGAGCGCGGCCGCGAGCTCCCCCACCGTCTGCGGGCGGTCCTTCGCGGGCTTCGACAGGCAGCGCATCACCACCGCCTCGAAGGCCGGCGGCACGTCGGCCCGGTGCTCGTGCAGCGGCACCGGGGGGTCCGCCGCGATGCGCGCGCAGAGGCCGGTGACCGTCTCGTCCTCGAAGGGATATCTCCCGCTGACGAGCTCGTAGAGGACGACGCCGAGGGCCCAGATGTCGGTGCGGAGGTCGACGTTCTTGGAGCTGCGGAGCTGCTCGGGCGACATGTACATCGGGGAGCCCATGATCGCCGACGTGGCGGTCAGACGCGGGTCGCTCGCGCCGTCACCGCCGGCGTCGGTGGCCTTCGAGATGCCGAAGTCGAGCACCTTGACGAGGCCGGAGCCGTCGGGCCGGGTCGCCAGGAAGAGGTTGGCCGGCTTGAGATCGCGGTGCACGAGCCCCAGCGTGTGGGCCTCGGCGATCGCCTCCATCCCCTGGAGCACGTAGTCGACCGCCTCCTCGACCGGGAGCGCCTTGCGCTGATCGAGCAGCTCGCCGAGGTCGGTGCCGGTCAGGTGCTCCATCACCATGTAGGGGAGGCCGTCCTCCAGCGTGCCGACGTCCATCACCCGCACCACGTTCGCGCTCTGCAGGTTCACCGCCGTGCGCGCCTCGCGGAGGAACCGGCTCACCGCGTCCGGGCTCTCGGCGAAGCTCCGCCGGAGGACCTTGATCGCGACCTTCTGGCCGAGCTGCACGTGACGGGCGGCGAGGACGACGCCCATGCCCCCGGCGCCGAGGACGCCCTCGATCCTGAACTTGCCGCCGACGACGTCCCCCAGCTGGGGGAGCCCCTCGAGCGACTCCGCCTTCATGGTGTCGCCGGTCACGTCGACGCCCATGACTCACGATACCGATTCGCCCCGGTTCGCTCAACTCGGCGAGGTGGCCACGCGACGCGCGGCATCCGCCATCGTCGTGAACTCGTAGCCGGCCCCGCGCAGCTCGGCCACCGCCGCGCGCAGCGCGTCGAGCTTCCTCGCGGTGGGCACCCGCACGTCGACCTGATGGGGCCGCAGCGCCTCGAGGCCGTCGGTCGCGTCGAGGACGTCGATGCCGTGGAGCTCGAGGTTCACGAGCGGCTCGCCGACGCACATCCGCGCGAGCAGCCGCGCGAGCCGCGACCCGCCGAGCGTCACGTACGTGCCGATGAACGGGAGCCTCGCGCCGCGCGTGACCTGCACCGGGAGCTCCAGCAGACCCGCGCCGCGCCGCCAGTAGGGGCGACCGATCCGGTACGGCCTCGTGGGCGACGCGAGCACGACCGGCGTGTCGACGATGGAGCGGCTCGTCCGCCCGCGCGCGGCGATGAGCGTGATGGCGGTGGCCTTCGCCGCCCAGTACGCGGGGCACGGGAAGACCGAGGAGTCGTAGCTCACGCCGAGCTCGACGAGGACGTCGAAGACCTCGTCGGTGATGGTGTAGCCTGGCGCGCGAAAGCCCACCGGCGCCTCGCCGGTGGCGCGCTCGATGGCCTGCGCGCCGGCCTCGATCTGCCGGCGAATCTCGGCGCGCCCGAGGCGGACGAGGTCGTAGCGGTGGTCGAGCGTATGGTTGGCGATCTCGAAGCCGCGCGCGCGCGCCGACGCGAGGGCGCGGGCCGCCTCGGGTCGAGCCAGGTCGCTCCCGATGGCGAAGAGCGTCAGCGGAATCCCGAGCTCCCCCGCCAGGTCGCCGAGGCGCTGGAGGGCCACGTCGTAGACCAGCGACCGCTCCGGCCCGGTGGGCTCGGCGAGACCATGGATGCCGTAGTAGTTGGGGATCTCGTCGAGGTCGACGCTCACCGCGCAGAGCCGCACGAGGGCGACTTCTAGCAGATCGCGGGCGGGTCGCCCGCTCGCCGGAGACGGAAGCGGCTGCGCTCGGGCCACGACGCGAGCGCCTCGCGAGCGTCGGCGATGAACAGGCGATGCAGGAGCTGCGAGCCCAGGACGAGCATCAGGACCATCTCGAGCCTCAGGCGGATCACGTGGCGCTCGGGCGAGCGGCGCAGCGCCTCCCGCAGTCGCGCGACGACGTCGGGCGCGAAGAGGCCGGCGTCGCGGACCGCGTCCGGCGAAAGGGCCTGCGCGAGCGCGTCCGGAGCGCGCTCGCCGAAGAACCAGTCGTGGATGGGCATCAGGAAGGGCTGCTTCGTTCGATTCACCACCGATCGCGGCAAGAGATCGCGAACGGCATCGCGCAGCACCGCCTTCTCGCGCAGACCGCGCATCTTGACGGCCGGGGGGAGCGACGCGGTCAGGGCGACGACCGGGTGGTCGAGGAACGGTACGCGGGCCTCGACCCCGTGGGCCATCGCCGTGCGGTCGCTGATGACGAGGATCCACGACGGCAGCCGGGTCTCGAGCTCCAGCGCGAGCTCTGCGTCGAGCGGATCGAGCGACGCCACGTCCGGGTGCACGAGCGCCGCGAAGCCGGCGGGGGCCTCCTCGACCGGCCGGACGCGGTGAGCGCCGTCGACCGAGAGGAGCGCCACGCGCTCGACGTCGAGGAGCCGCCAGGCGTCGAGCCAGGGTGGGACGACGCCGTCGAACGCCGCCGCCACCGCCCCCGAAGGGCGGGCCGTCTCGAGCAGCCAGTCCACGAGACCGCGCGGCTGGTGGGTCATGCGGCCCGCGGCGCGGAGGGCCCACCGTCGCCAGGGACGCAGGCCGGGGCGGTCGAAGAAGCGGCGGGCGCGGGCGGCGCGGAAGACGTCGTATCCTCCCAGGAGCTCGTCGGCGCCGTCGCCAGTGAGCACCACCGGGACCCCCTCGCGGCGCTCCCGCTCGGCCAGGAGGAGCCCGCCGATCGCGCCCGGGACGACCGGCGGCATCTCGGTGTGCCACACGAGCTCCGTCAGGCGCTCGGCCGCGTGCGCCCCGGCCATCACGGTGTGCATCGGCGAGCCGAGGTGCCGCGCAACGGCGCGGGCGTACGGCGACTCGTCGTAGCGCGGGTCCTCGAAGCCGATCGAGAACGTCGCCGGCGGCGCGCCGGTGACCTCGCGTGCCAGCGCGGCGATGGCCGACGAGTCGATGCCCCCGGACACGCGCGCGGCGAGCGGTACGTCGGAGACCAGGTGGGTCCGCACCGCCTCTCCGAGCGCCTCGCGGAGACGGCGGGCGTGATCGCGCGCACGGCCGGGCCGGTGCTCGCCGCGCGGGACGAAGGGAGCCCGCCACCAGCGCTCCGGCTCGCCGACGCGACCGGGCGCGGCGAGCATCCGGTGCGCCGGCCGGAGCTCGTGGACGCCGCGGAACATCGTGCGCGGCGGGCACGGATAGGACAGCGAGAAGACGTCGTCGAGCGCGTCGCGATCGATCGCTCGCTCGACGAGCCCGGAGACGAGGATCGCCTTCACCTCCGAAGCGACGACGAGGTAATCCGGGGTGCGGGCCCAGAAGAGCGGCTTGAGCCCGAGGCGGTCCCGGGCGAGGAGCAGCCGCCTCGCCGATCCATCCCAGAGCGCGAACGCGAACATGCCGCGCATGCGCTCGACCATCGCCGCGCCGTGCTCCTCGTAGAGGTGCGGCAGGAGCGTCGTGTCGCAGCCGTCGGCCAGCGGGTGGGACCGCTCCAGCGCGCGCCGGTGGTCGGCCGCGTCGTAGAGCTCCCCGTTGTAGACGCACGACACGCGCGCCGACGCGCACCCGCGCACGGGCTGGCGGCCGCCGTGCGGGTCGATGACGGCGAGACGGACCGCCCCGAGCTGCACGTCGTCGTCCGACGTCGTCCCCCAGTCGTCGGGCCCGCGGTGGGCGATCGACGCGAGCATGCGCGTCAGGGTCTCCGGGCCCGGAAGCGGGCGCTCTCCCAGGCGCAAGAGGGCGACGATGCCGCACATCGCGACGCTCGCGCTACCGGTCGCCCATTCCGTCGAGCCAGGCGCCGTCCGACAGCGTGTGGGGGCCGAGGACGTCGCGCGTCCACGTCCGGTCACGGGCGCGCCAGAGATCGTCGTAGAGGCGCGCGAAGACGTAGGCGCCCAGCTCCAGGCCCTGGTCGATCTGGTAGCGCCACCGCGGGTGGCGTTCGTAGGGCTCGTAGAGCGACGCGTAGAAGCCCTCGGCGTGCGCGACGTCGAGCTCCGCGTGCGTCGCGTAGTGGACGATCTCGCGGCGCTTCAGCCAGCCTCGCGCGGCGATCGCCTGGCCGATCTCGGCCGAGATCGCGGCGAACACGTCCTCGATGATGCCGAGCGCGGCGAGCCCGGTGTAGACGTCGTCGTGCGCGCATGCGCCGAGCAGCGCCGCGTTGAACGCGCGCACCTCGGGCCAGAGCGCGCACCGGTCCACGTGCGGTCGATCGACGCCGAGCCGGGCGAGGAGCTCGAGGAACGTGTTCTCGTGGCAGACGGTCAGACGCCCCGAGCCGTGCTCGTCGCCGAGGTTCTCGAGGAGCGCGACGCGCATCTGCGGCCGGGGGATGCGCCCGACGAGGGCCGCCATCGGTCGCGAAAAGAAGATGACGGCGTGGAAGAACTGGATCTGCGTCGCGACGAACTGCTCCTTCGTCATCGAGCCGTCGCGCAGGGTGCGAAAGTACGGGCTCGTCCCGAGGGGGTCGACGCGCGCCTTGATGGCGGCGATCGCGCTGCGCATTCCGTCAGATCTCCGAGGTGGCGAGGTGCAGCCACGCCGCGCGCCGGGCGCGAAGCGTCAGATCCAGAGCGTACACGGTGCAGGTGGCCCCCGGCGCGATCCCCTGCGACGCGAGCCACGAGATGTGGGTGTCCAGGCGCTCGTCGATGGCGAAGCAGGCGACCGCCGGCAGCCGGGACGCCAGCGCCTCCCCACACGCCCGGAGATACGCGCCCCACGTCGGCTTCCACCGGGAGGGGCCGTAGGGCAGGTGAACGAGGGGCCACGGCTGCCCGGTCGACTTCAGGCGGAGGTCCTTCATTCCGGCCGTCGAGACGACCCCGGGAGGGTCGACGTGACCCGACGGCACGTAGCTGAGGTCCACCCCGTCGTCGGCGTCCGGCGGGGCCGGCGTTCCGTCGAGCGACAGCGCGGCGAGACGCGACGGCTCCACGAAGTAGACCGCGAGCGTCCCCGCGGCCTTGACGAGCTTGCCGGGGTGCAGGCCCTTCACGACGCGCATCACGTCGCCCTGCGCGCCGCGCATCGCCGCGACGTAGCCGTATCGCCAGCCACGCAGGGAGGGGTCCTTGAAGGGCAGGCCCATCGCCCAGGTCATCATCTGCCGGGCGACGCCGCGACCACGGTAGTCCCTCGCGAGCTTCCAGTCGGCGCCGTAGCAACCGCGAACCATGCGCCCGCGGATGCGGACGTCGCGGTACATGCCGACGACGCCGCCGACGACGCGGTCGCCGTCGAGCCCGACGACGAACCGCGGGTCCTGCCCCACCGACGCGAAGAACGGGTAGTAGTCGGCGCCGTGGTCGATGGTGAACGCGTCGACGCCGTCGCCGACCGGATACTCCGTCGCGCGCTCGATGGCGCGCAGGCCCTCGGCGTAGGGGCCCAGCTCGGCGGGCGTGACGAAGACGAAGCGGATGGTCACGATTTGCGGGTGGCGACCTCGATCCGCTCGTAGAAGAGGCTCCGGTCGCGCGCCACCCGATCCTCGGAGCCCGCGTCGTCGAAGTCAAAGGCTTCGGCGAAGAAGCGGCGCACGTCCCGCCGGTTGTTGAGCTGACGGAGGACGACGACGGCTCCGGGGCGAAGGTCGCGCGCGAGGAGGGCGGCCCACTCCGCCGCCAGCGCGTCGTCGGACCAGTCGAAGACGTTGGACAGGCTCACGACGTCGAAGCGCGAGAGCTCCGGCACGTCGGGGAGCTGCCCCTCCACGAGCTCGACGGCCGGCAGGCGACCGCCGTGAACGTAGTCGGGGGCGTGGTCGGGCGCGTAGCAGCCGCGGAAGACGTGGGACAGAAAGGGGTTCCGCGGCCCGTCGCCGCGACGCAGCCCCCGCTCGAACGCCCGCTGGAAGTAGGCGGGATACGAGCCGGGCTCGGCGTGCCGCGTGGCCGCGGGACCGAACATGGCGTGGAGAAAGGCGTCGTGAAAGGCGAGCGAGAAGGCGACCGGCCAGTACGTGCCGGCGAACCAGCGGTCGAGGAGCGCGCCGCGCGCCTCCGCCGTCGTCCCGGCGTCGAAGTACGCCGCCAGCTCGGAGGCCGGCGCGACCATCTCCTCGACGAAGCGGCGCAGCGTGCGGAAGAGCGACTCGAACTCGCCGCACTGGTTCAGCCCGGGACCCTCCTGGCCCACGTCGAGCGCGCGCAGATCGCCCCGCGCGACCGCCTCGCGCTTTCGCTGGAGGTGCGCGAGCTGGCCCTGCGCCAGGTCGAACGCCGTGACCTGCAGCTTCGGGTCGCGGTGCACCAGCGTCAGCGCGGTGCACCCCCCCGACGCGACGACGAGCACGCGCTCCGCCCTCACCTGGCGGCAGAGGGCGTGCTCGATGTCGGGGTCTTCGCGGACGACGGCGAACTTGATCGTCAAGTCAGCTTCGCCACCTCGGCGGCGAAGTCCTCGGCCGGCGGCTTCTCGATCCCCTCGCCCAGCGAGTACCGCAGGAACGCGTCGATCTTCACCTCACCGCCGAGCTTCTTGCCGAGCTCCTGGCGGAGCTTGTCGATGGTGCCCGCGGGCGGGTCCCACACGTTCTCCTGGCCGAGGAGCGTCACCTCGGTGAACCACTTGGCCAGCTTGCCCTCGATGATCTTCGGCCAGGCCTGCTCGGGCTTGCCCTCTTCCTTCAGCTGGGCGGCGTAGATGTCCTTCTGCTTGTCGATCTGGCCCTGGGTGACCTCGGACTTGGTGACCACCACCGGGCTCATCGCCGCGATCTGCATCGCGACGTTGTCGACGAACGCGGTGAAGTCCGCGTTCTTCGTGTCGGGCGCCTCGGCGTTCACGAGCACCGCGAGCTTGCCGCCCGCGTGCACGTAGGCGTGGACGATGCCCGCCTTGGCCTCGACCGCGCCCCAGCGCCGGACGACCATGTTCTCGCCGGTCTTCGCCACGAGCTCGGCGCGTGTGAACTCGACCGTCTTGTCCGTGCCCGGGTAGATCTGCGCCCCGAGGTCGGCGCCCTTCGGGGCCTTGCTCGCGACCGCGAGCACGTTCGCCACGAAGCCGCGGAACTCCTGCGAGCCGGACGCGAAGTCCGTCTGGCAGTTGACCTCGACGATGACGCCGCGCTTGCCGTCCGGCGCGATCCAGGTGGCGACCTGCCCCTCGGTCGCGACGCGACCGGCGCGCGAGGCCGCCTTGGCGAGCCCCTTCTTCAGGATGATCTCGACGCCCTTCTCCATGTCGCCCTCGGCCTCGACGAGCGCGTTCTTGCAGTCGCTCATCCCGGCCTGAGTCCGATCACGGAGCTCCTTGACCATCGATGCAGTGATCGTTGCCATGTTCTATTCCT
>JBEKGQ010000334.1:0-7689 GCA_050012715.1 Polyangiaceae bacterium | reverse complement strand
CCAGTCCGAGGGCTGCCTCTCCGGCGCCTGACCCGAGGTCACGCGGACGCATCGACGATCGTGCTGGTGGAGGAGCCGGAGCGCCTCACGTTGGCACACGCCATCCGTGGGTTTCCATGGAGTTGGGCCGGGTCCAGTGGTTGCTTCGGGACACCTCGTGCGCGCGTCGACGACGTTGCTCCTGGTCCTCACGGCTACAGCTTGTGGCGGCGAGGTCGCCGGAGATCTGGCGACTCCGACCCCTTCGACCCAGTGCCAATCGGGAGACACGGAAAGCTGCGTCCAAGACAACGGCGACGTCGGCCTCCGCGCTTGCGATGGCGATCAGGGAGGATTCGCGTGGGGGGCCTGCGCGCCCGCGCCATGCACCGGCTTCGAGGGGAGTTGCACCACCCCGTCCGGCCAGGACGGCTACGCCACTTGCACCGAGGCACGCTGCGCGGCGGTTGCGGCGTGCTCCGCGACTGCGCGCCCACGCCCGCCGGCTACTACGATTGCGAAACGTGCGTGCTCACGGACGGGCAATGGACCCTCGAGCCGTCGTGCCCCGACTCCTGCGGCAGCCCCACCGGCAGCTCCACCAGCAGCAGCGGTACACCCCTCGTCCTCTCTTTCCACCAGGAGCGCGTCGGCTTCACGCGCGCCGCCGGCTCCTTCGACCTCTTCGGCCGCGCCGGCACCTTCCCCACGGACTGGGTCTCGGCCGAGACCCCCTGGCTCGGCCGCGACCTCGACCACAACGGTCGCATCGACGACGGCGGCGAGCTGCTCGGATCGTTGACGCAGCTGCCGGACGGCACCCGCGCCTCCAACGGCTTCGCCGCGCTCGCGGCGCTCGACGAGGACGGCGACGGACAGATCACGTCCCGTGATCCGAGGTTCGCCGACCTCGTCGTGTGGCGCGACACGAACCAGGACCGCCAGTCATCGCCCGACGAGCTCACGACGATCGGGGACGCCGGCATCGTCGCCATCGCGCTCGGGTATCGCGTCGTACCGCACTGCGCGGCCGGCAACTGCGAGCTCGAGCGCGCCGGCTTCGTGTACCGAGGTCCTGGTGGTGTCGAGCGCACTGGCGACGTCATCGATGTGCACATGGCGGTACGGTGAAGGCGACGCCGTCCTTTGGGAGCTCCAGCACGTTCTGGCCACCAGCCGGCACGCGACCGGAGGGTATCGCTCGGTGGCGCCAGTAGCGCACGACCAGCCCGAGCAGCTTCGCGAGCTGCGTGCTTGCGCCTTCAGCCGGGAACCTCGAGTACGTACTCGACTTCACGCCGGACCACTCGAGCAGGGTGTCCCGTTGACCGCCTCGACCGCGAACCCAGGGACGAGCATCGCGATCATGCGGTCCGGCGCGACGACCCCCTCGGAGCGGAAGAACGCGGCAGCCTGGTCGATGTCCGCCGCGGTCGACGCGTCGTCGCGCAGGCGGGCAGCGCGATCGCGGGCGGCCGTGGCGTAGCCCATCATGCCGGCGGTCTCGAGCTCGTGGATGGCGTCGCCGAGGCAGCCGATCGCCTCGTCACGCGGGCCGCTCCGGAGCGCAACGCCGGCGCGAACGAGCGTCGCGAGGGCCTGAAACGATCGCTCTCCCTCCCGCGTCATCGCCGCCGCGCGCGCTGACGCCCTCCGGAGGAGCGCGTCGCGGTCTCCGAGCCCACGTTCCAGGAGGTAGAGCGCCGCGAGCGCGTCCAGTTGGTGCGTCGCCAACCGCACGGACTGGGAGCGCCGGAGGGACGACCCCCGCACGCGCTGGTAGAGCTCACTGGCGAGCACGTCGGCCTTCATCGCGTCACCACGGAAGAACGCCAGGTGAATCCTGGCGATGAAGTCCAAGTACTGGGCGACGTCGAACCTCCGCGTCGACCACCTTGCGATGGCGACGCGTACTTGTTCCTCTGCAATCTCGGGGCGGTCGACCATGAGCCAGGCCACCGTCGACCAGCCACTGGCCATGAGGAGCGTGCCGTAGATGTCGCCGCGCGAGACTGCGGCGCGTAGCCCCTCTTCCTGATGGCGCCGGGCCTCCTCGAAGCGCCCCAGTCGGAACAGGTTGCTGACGAAAATGAACCGGATGGAGTTCTCTTCGTAGACGAGCCCCGTCGATCCATCGCGCAGAAGGTCGAGCGCAGCCTCGAACAGGGGAACGGCGTCAGCGTAGCGTCCGTTGAAGTAGAGAGCGATGGCGGATGTGCCCCTCGTGTACGCGCGCGCCAGGACAGTCCCGCTCTGGTCCGTCAGCGCCTGGGCGTAGTTCATGAGCCGTTTGGTACGACGCCAGCCCTTCGAGCCAAGCTGGCTGCTGAACGTCATCTCGAGGCTCAGGGCCCGCACCATTCTCTCGAGCTCCCCGGCCCGCAGGGCGAAGAAGACCGCACGGGTCTGGAACAGCGCGCCCACGATGGGGTCGATGAGCGAGAGCGCGAGGCCGAGCATCAAGCAGGTGTCGACGCGCGCGAGCTCCTCGACCGTGACCTGGCCGCGCTCGCGCTGGCGAAACCGCAGGCCGCGGAGGGCGAGGACGACGCGATAGAAGACGAGGGTCGCGAACAGAGCGACGCGCGTCCGCGGAAACCGCAGCCCGATCGACTCGAGCACCGCGCGGCTCGCCTCGAGCCCCTCGTCGACGTGCCCGGCACGCAGGAGCTGGTCGGCCGCGCGGCGCCGGAGCTCGAGCGCCTCCATCGGCGGCGAGTCCTCTGCCGCGGCCTCGAACTGCTTCGCGGCGACGCCTCCCCGTCCCGCGGACGAGAGCGCGTCGCCCAGCTTGACGCGGAGCTCGCGACGACCCGCGCGCTCCTCCCCCGTGAGCCCGAGCGCCTGCTCGTACCACTGCGCGGCTCGATCGAACGCGTACGTTTTCGTCGCCTGATCCCCGGCGGCCTCCGCGTATCGGGCCGCGCGCGACGAGTTCCCCGCATCCCTCCAGTGCACGGCGAGCGTCTCCGGATCGCCATGCGAGGATGCCTCGAAGGCGGCCGCCAGGGCCTCGTGCAGCGCGCGCGCTCTCTCCGGTTCGATCCGCGCAGTCACCGCTTCGCGCACCCGATCGTGGTACGGTTCGATCGCGTCCGCCCACCTCGCACCCCCGGTTCGCACGAGGTTCGACACGCGCAGCGTCGCGGCGCGCCGGTTGAACTCGCCGGGCTCGATGCGCGCCGCGGCGGCGGCGATCTGCTGTGGGATGGGCTTGCCGGCGATGGCGACGAGCTCGGCCATCTCCCGCGTCGGCCCCTCGAGCAGGACGATGCGCGACCAGATCGCGTCGTCCAGCTTCACGTCGTCCCGCGCGGAGCCGCCCAGCGCCACGTGACGCGCCAGCTCCTCGACGAACAGCGGATGCCCGCCTGCCTCGTCGGCGATGACCTCCGGGTCGCCGTCGCCGGCGTCGCCGCGCTCCAGGAGGGCCACCGCCAGGGCGCGCGCGTCGTCGCGCCCGAGGGTGGTCAGATCCATCACGCGAGCTTCGCCCGGGAGCACGGCGCGCGCCCGCGTCAACGCCGGGTCGTCCCTGGACGCGACGCGGACGGTGCCGAGGAGCAAGAGCGGCGGCGCCTCCGGTGGCCGCAGGATCTCCGCGAGTGCCCGGAGCCCGTCGTCGTCGGCCCACTGGAGATCGTCGATGACCACGACCGTGGGGCGGCGCAGCGCGATGCGCGAGAACAGCTCGCGGAGCGCGAGGAATGCGCGCTGGCGCAGCTCTTGGGGCGCGACCGTGAGCGTCTGGGCGGCGTGCTCCTTGGCGACGCGCGGAATTCGCAGCATCGCGGGGAAGACCTGCGCGAGCGTCGCGGTCCGCGTCGGGAGCAGCGCCTCGACTTCCGCCGCGCTCATCCTCGACAGTCGCCGGCTGAGGGCGTCGACGATCCCGTCCAGCGTCTTGTAGGGGACCGTCTCGCGCTCGTAGCATCGGCCTTCGAGGAGCATCGCCTCGGGGTGGTCGGCGAGGAGCTGCCCCGTGAATCGACGCACGAGGTATGACTTTCCGATCCCCGACTCGCCGCACGCGAGCACCGTCGCGAGCCCTCCCTTCCTCGTGACCTCGAACGCGGCGTGAAGCTGCGATAGCTCCTCGCTCCGGCCGACGAAGATCGGTGCCTCGGTCGAGGTACGGGGGAGCGCGGGGCTTGACGTGCGAGGCAGGGCGAGGGCTCGCTGCACGTCGGCGACGCTCGGGCGCACCGCGGGATCGATCCCGAGCAGCCTAACGCACAACGCGTCGAGGTCCGCGGGCACGCCCGAGACGAGCGACGAGGGCGCCGCGGGCTCGCGTGTCTGTTTCTCGAGGAGGATCCGGAGCTGTGGGCCGTCGATCGGCAAGCGGCCCGCGAGCACCTCGTAGAGCATGACCCCGACGGCGTAGAGATCGGCGGCAGGCCCGATGTCGCGCGAAGCCGCTTGCTCGGGCGCCATGTACGCCGGCGTCCCCACGACACCGCCCACGCTCGACCGGTCATCGCCGGACGCCTCGGTCACCAGTCCGAAGTCGAGGAGCACCACGCGCCCCTCGGGCGTCACGAGCACGTTTGACGGCTTGATGTCGCGATGCACCTTGTCCACGGCGTGCAGCGCCGACAGACCCTCGAGCAGCTGGCGGAGGCCGTCGCGGAGCCGCTGCTCGTCGAAGACGGCGGCCTTCGCGATCTCGCCGCCGTTCGTCGGCGCCCTTGCGGTCTCCCCGGCGCTCTCGCGCACGGTGCTCTGGAACGGGAGGGCCGCATGTCGTCCCGTGACGTGGCTCACGAAGTCGACGCCGCCCAGCAGCTCCATCGTGAAGAACCAGCGACCATCCTCGAAGAACAGCTCGTCGAGCGCGACCAGGTTCGGATGCACGAGGCCCTGCAGCGCGCGAAACTCGCGCTTGAACCTGGCGAGCGCGTCGCCATCGAAGCGGTTCAGGGTCTTCAACGCGACCGCTGCTCGGCGCTCCTCGTCGAAGGCCTCGTAGACGACACCCATTCCGCCCTCGCCGAGGCGGCGTAGGATGGAGAAACGCTTCGTCGACGGGGCAGTCACGGCGCCATCGTATGGCGCAGACGGGACCTCCCGACGGCGAAAATGAGACGAGTTCGCGGCGCAGACGACACTGGGATGGCTGGTCGCCTTCGGGTGAATGGGCCCCGAACAGGTGCTCGCCGCCGTTCACCGATGCGGAGTCTTAAGGTCCGCAGTTCGCCGTCTCGTCACGGGTCGGCTCGACGTCATCCGTGCACCCTCACGGCCAGGGAACGCTATGCTTTCCTACTCGCCCCCCCCCCCCCCCCCCGCGGCTGCCGCGCGCCCATTGACGCCCCGCTGCGGGCGGGGTGGCATGAACGCGTGCCAGATCATCGCCCGCCCGCTGCCTATTTCGCCGCGGCCCTCGCGTTCGCCTTGGGCGGCTGCGCGCCTGCAGCCCACGCGACACTCGACCACCCCGTCGACGCGAGGATGTCCACCATGAAGGATCCCGAGGTCGTGCAGGCCGTCCAAGCCTACCTCGCCGTGCTGAAGCTCAACGAGAAAGAGCTGCCCGTGGGGCTGTGCATCCCATTTGGGGGAGGCAGCGATGTGGTCGAGGTGGGCGTAGCGTGCGTCACCAGCCGGACGGGCGCGGGCGGAAATCGCGTCTATGACGTCGCCCGCATCCAAGGGGCTGCCGGATCCCCAGGAGGCGCGACGGGCTTCTCCACGGTCATGGAGATTGCGCCACCGTAGGTGGTTTCACCGTCACGGTCTCGACCGAGGCGACCGTCGGAGGTGCGCCGTACCGGACCAGGGCCTGCTGGGGAAGGGACCCACCGTCCTCCGCAGAGCGGGCTCTT
Source organism: Polyangiaceae bacterium (assembly GCA_050012715.1). Taxonomy (GTDB): domain Bacteria; phylum Myxococcota_A; class Polyangia; order Polyangiales; family Polyangiaceae; genus Palsa-1150. Next base: position 1,882 of record JBEKGQ010000334.1, on the reverse strand, counting down.
CGGCAAGACGACGCCTTGGGCGGTGTAGACTTGGCCCAATGTCTTTCCTGTCGCGTACCTCACTGCTCCTGCTGGCTACGGCCGTTTGCGCGTGTGCTACCGGGCGGGCCCCCGCGCCCGTCACCACGGCGTCCCCGACCTCCATCGCAACGGTCGACGCCGGAGGCTCGGGCGCAGTCACGCCCTCTGCCACGCCCGCTGGGGCCACGGCGACGGGCAAGGACTGCGTGGCCATGATCGACGACGGCACTTCCTTCCTCGCCGTCCATGGATCGGGGCCGACGGGCTGGAGCGGTTACGATGTCACGGTGGACCTGGCGACACGCGGAGTCTCCGGCACGCTGTCGGACGACAGAGAGAAGAAGGTACGGACCCGGGCGATGGACGGCGACGAGTTCGCTGCGATGTCGGCGGCGTTCCGCGCCCTCTGCCTGAAGTCCGATGTGGCCGGCCAGTCCGATGTGGGCGGCGGCTGTTCGCACTACGAGAGCCGCGAACGGGATGGCTCCGTGCGGCTCTTCGGCCACAAGGACTGTGCGCCCGCGGGCGCGGCATATTATTCCGTTGCCGCTCCGGTCGCCCGTGGGCTGGCGGAGGTCTTCCCGTCGCCCGACAAGAAGCGCGCTCCGCGATGACCGCTCTTCCGCCAGCGCCCCCAGTTCCCCGGCGCGGCGCTGGTAGGCGACCTTCGAGGCGGACGGCGGGGTGCCCGCGTCGACGGCCGTGATTGCCGCGGGGGGACCGCGACGACGGCCGCGGGGGCGCGCCGGCGCGGACCAAGTGAGCTTTCACCGCAGAAGGCGGCTAGCCTGCGCGCATGTGGATCCGACTCCTCTCTGTTCTCCTCGTGCTGACGGCGTCGTGCTCGCCATCGACGACACCCCAGTCGCCTGGCCCGCCGAGCGTCGACCCCGCACCGAAGCCTGCCGGCGGACAGCCGCCCGTCGCAGCTAGCGCGACGCCCGCTGGGGAGAAGTGCGGCGCCGAGACGTGCGTTCCACCCGCGAAGTGCGAGTCGTACAGCGGGATGACCCAGGGCTCGCTGAACTCGTCGTGCGTCATCCGCTGCGGCCCCAACAAGTCGTGCCCGGCGGGCAAGACGTGCGCGATGATCAACGACGGCCCCGGCGAGGTGTGCCAATGACCAGTCGAGATGTGAAATAGGAGGACGACGATGGCATCGAGCACGGAGATAGGAGCCGTGGACACTTGGAGACAGCCCATCGCCCCCTGGTGGCACACCGTGCTGGTGCTTGCTCCTGTTGCGATCGCCTCTATTGCGAGCGCGTACGAGCACGGGCTCCCCAACGCACATCTGCCGGGTGTAAGTCACCGGCTTTCCAGCTACTTCACGGTACTGACCCAGGAATGGTTTGGGGTTTTCCTGGTGTGGCTCGGGCTTCGACGGCACGGGCTCTCTGTGGGCAGTCTGGTTTCCGGGCATTGGCAGCCACTCCGCGCTTTCCTAAAAGACTTAGGGCTTGCTGTCGGATTCATGGTTGTCGTAGTTCCGTTGGTGGGAGGACTGGCTTTTTTTCTTGGGGCTGACGCCGATCGGGCAGTCGCCAATGTCACTCCAAAGACTGTTTTCGAGCTCTTGGTGTTCCTGGTGCTCAACGCGTCAGCGGCCTTCGGGGAAGAGCTCATCTTCCGTGGATATCTCCTTCAACAATTCAGCGCCTGGACGGGCAGCCGCGCAGTTGGTGTCATCTTGCAGGGAGTAGCCTTTGGTCTCGCCCACGGATTTTACGGAAAGATCATGCTTGCCATCATGGTGCAAGGATGCTTGCTGGGCCTGCTGGCCTGCTGGCGCAGGAGCCTTCGCCCGGGAATGCTTGCCCACGGTCTGCAAGATGTCATCGGCGGGATCGTCTCGTTCTTC
>JBEKGQ010000333.1:0-7702 GCA_050012715.1 Polyangiaceae bacterium | reverse complement strand
GTGCATGGCCGACGCGCGGTGCAAGGGGATGCCCTACCGGGGCGAGTCCGCGGTGGCGTGCCACTTCGACGCGCGCGAGTTCGCGGACAACTGCCCCACGGTGGGGTGTGTCTCTCGCTGAAGTGTCGTCGCGTCGAGCGGCAGGCAACTAAGACTCGCCCACCACCAACTCGCCTCCTGCGCCCGTCGCGGCCGCGACGCCCGCCCGCAGCCCCGCCTCCGCCGACTCCACCGTGAGCCCCACGTCCTTCGCTCGCTTGAAGACGGTGTGCAGCAGCTCCCGCATCGGTCCGGGCGCGGCGCCGGTGGTCTTCACCGCGGCGAGCACGAGGATGTCCACGAGATCCTCGGGCCTCACCGGCGGCGGCTCGGGTGGCTTCGGCGGCGTGGGCGCCGGCGGCGGGAGCGGCGGAGGAGGCGGCGGCGGCGGGGGAGCCTCGAGCCCGAGGGACACGAGGGTCTCGTCGATGTAGTCGGCGACCTCCGCGGCGAGCACGGGATCCGTCGGGTAGAGCAGGCCGGCGAGCTCGCGCAGATGCACCTCGTGGGGCGTCGACTGCTTCGCCGCCCACCGGACGGCAGTGCGGTGCGACGCTCCCACGGCGTACCCGAACTGCCGCTGGCTCATGCCGAGCGCGCGCTGGGCATCGAGCAAGATGAGCTGGATGATCCGCTTCGCGTGTTTGGCCATGATCGCGGCGAGAGTGGCACACATGTTCGCCAGGAACAAGCCACGGCCGCGCCGCGAGGCGCAAAGGCGCCTCGGCAAAGGCACCTGTCGGAGCGAGACATGCGCCACAGCGCTCGACCGTGGCAAACTTTGGGGGGCGACAGTGTGCCTTGAGCGGTCAACCGTGGCGTTCGTCGGTCGCTCCGTGGCGCGCTTGCCGGCATCGAGAGGTGCCTGTCGCGCCGTCAGTGGCATGCTGGTCGCCGACGTAGGCACACCAGTCACCGGAGCAGTGTGCCTTTCAGCCGGTGACGTGCGCCGCCCAGGCCGTGGGTATGTGCCTCGCTCGTGTAGAGATGTGCCTCGCCGCGCGGGCAACCGCGATGGCTTCGTCGCCGAAGCGCCTTCTCTCGCGCATCCAGGTGCCTTGGTCCAGGAGGATGGCGTGTCTCTGGAGACAGCGGTGTGCCTCGCCCGCGCGCGCGGTCGCGGTCACGCCAGGACCGGCGTGCCTCGCTCGCGCACGGAGGTGCCTTGCTCCGCGTGCTGGGCATGTCCCTGCCCGAGTGGTGTGCCTCGCCGCACGGGCGGTGCGCCAGGCCCCGCGAGCGATCCCGTCTACTCCGAGCGCTGCTCCCGAACGACGGGCGTCTGGTTTGCGATGCCCGTCTTCAGGTTGTTGAGCGCTGGGTTTCCTCGGGGTTCTTCGGCGCATTCCACTGGAAGCTGGCCGTTGATGAGGGCCTGATCGCCATGAGCATCGAGGATGGGAGTACGGACGCCGCGCCGCCGTTGTCGACGACGGTGATGATGGCGGCCGCGAAGCAGCGGCCGAGGTGGCCGCCCGGGCGTTGAGGTGCCCGGCCGGACGGTCGATCAGCCGACGACGACCTCGCTGATCTGCAGCACGGGCTGCAGGTCGGTGTAGTTCGGGATGTCGCCGCGGATCTCCTTGGCGTGGAGCCCGAAGCCGGCGTTGAAGGCTTCGACGGAGTCGGCGTAGATGTGGCACATGGCAATGTAGGTCGGCGGCGCGTCGGGCGTGCCGCCGGCCAGGCCCTTGTCGACCGTGTACTTCAGGCAGTACGCGCCCATGCGCGCGGCGACGAGCGGCATGTGCTTGTCCCGGTAGTAGTCGTGGTCGAACCGGGCGCCCGGCTGGTTCGGGTACATCACGCTGACCTTGATCATGGGTGTCTCCAGGGGTTGTGGTGAGGACGGCGCATCCAGCAGCTACGATGTCGGGTTCGGCCATGAGTGCCTGGCTCGCCGTTGCGGACGAGGCGCCGCCGGCACCCAACGCGGTGAACCGACCGCTGGGAGGATAGGGCAGCGGTCGTGGATGGACGGCCATCGCGGCCTGCGCGCCGCGGGCACGGCGGTCACCTCGACGATCGACGGATGATCCGCCGAACCTCGGAAACGGGTCAGCGCTCTCCGGGCCGTGCCCAGTCGCATGCTGCCCGTGATGGAGTTCGAGCCGGATCAAGAGCGCCCCTGCTGCCCGTGATGGAGTTCGAGCCGCGGTAGTCGCCTGCGGTCGTCGTCTTCCTCGATCGTCTTCAGTCTGCGCACGTGCTCGGTCGATACCTGCGACGGCCAGGCTCAACAGACAGCGGTAGTCACGGGGATGGAAGCGGCAAACCCGGGCGACTACGATCGCTGGCGGGTTCTCTCGGCGGAGGTCTCGCGTGAAGATTTGGCTTCCCATCGCCGTGATAGCGGTGTCCTGCCGGGGCAGCGTCTGGTCGTTACCCACCGACGGCGGCGCGCCCGACGCGATTGCGGTCGTCCCCGGGGACGGAGCCCCAGCGATGGGCGACGGCGGGACCGCGGTCGCGAGGGACGGCGGAGCGGTGGACGCGACGTTGCCGCCCGACGACGGCGGTGAGACGTACTTCGACGCGGGGTACTACCACGGCGACGGCTCGTTCTGGGTCGAGGGCGGCGCCTACCCGGACGCGAACCCCGCAGCACCGTTCGATGCGGGGGCGGTGGATGCCTCGTCGGAGTGCGGCACGCTCGCCGCGTGCTGCGGGACGCTCGGTGGCACGACCGAAGGACTCTGCGCGAGCGTCGCCGGATCAGGCGACGAGGCGAACTGCGGCGCCGAGCTGTCCCAGCTCGAGGCAGAGGGGGACTGTACGGGGGTGACGGTGCTCGCTTCGGAGGTCCAGATTCCGCCAAACCGCATGGTGTCGGACGGGACGATGCTGTTCTGGACGGCTCCGGGGTCGCCTGGCCTGATGGCGACACCCGTGCAAGGGGGTCCGGTCACGGTGCTGCTGAGCGGTCCGACGGGCGACGGGACACAGGAGGGCTTCCTCGCCGTCGATGCCCTGAACCTCTACCTCCTCATCGGCGACGCACTCGTGCGCATCCCGAAGAGCGGCGCCCCTTCGTCGCTGATCAATCAGCCTGGCGCCACCGTGTTTGCTGCGACGTCGCTCGGCGGGAGCGCGTACTGGATCGAGACCGTCGCGGACTCGACCGCGGATACGTCGATCTTCGTCTTGGCCAGCGCGCCGCTTGCCGGGGGCGGCGCGACGTCGCTGGTGACGTTTGCGGCACCCAACACCCCTTCTGGCCTCGGCGTGACCTCGGACACGGCATTCATCGAGTTCAGCGGAATGCGGCTGTGGAGCGTGCCCTTGAACGGCACGCGTAGTCTCGCGCAGGTAGCCGACGACTCCTGCGGTCTACTGGCGTCCGACGAGGATGCCGTTTGTTGCACGGAGAGCGCCGGGGGTGCGGGTACGAACCAACGAGTCGCCAACGATGGCACGACGACCGCGCTCGGGCAGGCGATCGACTCCTCGTACATCGTCGTCGACGACACGTACGCGTACTGGGCCGACATGACGACCGTCGGTACGATCCTGATGGCGCCGAAGGTCGGCGGCGGGAGCGCGACCGTTATCGCTCGGGACACGAGCCCCACGGCGATCGCCGTCGACGCCAACGCGGTCTACTGGGCCGATCAAGGCGGGTACATCAAGAGCGCCCCGAAGTAGAGTCCGTCGGCGCTTGCGCGAGCACGGTCAGCCCCGGGGACGGCGTGCACTGCGAGGTCGACGTGCTTGCGGGCTCGTGCGCTCCGATATCCACGACGAGCCCGGTCCGCGAGCCGCAGCCCAGGCCGAGCACGACGGGGGCGGCGACGAGGAACGTGCGGGGTCGTCCGCCACGCGATACGGATGCACTCTTGGATGCTAGCGCTCCTCGCGCCGAAGGACGCGCGCTACGTTCGTCCCATGCGCTCGGCACCATCGATCCGTCGTGCCCTGCCGTCGGAGGCTGGCGCGCTCACGGAGCTGGCCCTGCGCAGCAAGGCGCACTGGGGTTACGACGCCGCGTTCATGCAGATGGCCCGGCCTTACATGGTGATCGCGCCGGAGACTGTCGAGCACGGCACCTCTTTCCTGGCCGAAAGCGAAGGCGAGATCCTCGGCTTCTACATCCTCGCGATCGAAGACGGGACACCCACCTTGCGCGATCTATGGATCGATCCCGCCGTGTTGAGGACGGGCATCGGCAGCGCGCTCTGGGCACACATGATCGGGCAGGCCATCACCCTGGGCTACCGCACCGTGCGCATCGTGAGCGAGCCGAAGGCCGAAGGGTTCTACCTGCGCGTTGGCGCAAGGCGTACGGGTCTGCACGAGTCGGAGGCCGTGCCCGGTCGCATGCTGCCCGTGATGGAGTTCGAGCCGGATCAAGAGCGTCCCGAAGTAGAGTTCTAGCCGCGCTAGAAGAACGCGCGCCGCGCGAGCTCGATCTCGAAGGGGCGGGGCGTCACTGCGAGCATAGTCAGCCCCGGGGACGGCGTGCACTGCGGGGTGGACGTGCTCGCGGGCTCGGGCGCTCCGAGGCATGACCACCACCGGCACCAGCCTCGGCGTCACGTGGGTCGATACCGACGGCATCCATCTGGCGATGCTGGCGTGAAAGTGACTTTCCGGGGCTATCTCAGTGAGTCAGCTTCACTTCGGGACGGTCCAGTCCTCGATGCCCGTGGCGGTAGCCGGTGGTCCAGGAAGAGTCTTGCACGCCGCATCCAGGTCTTGGGTGGAGCATTTCATCCACCGCCCGGCGTCGGCGGCCTGGTGCGTCGGGGGCGCGACGGACACGGTCTCCGGTGTTGACGCGCAACCCACGAGGAGGCACGCCACCAGGGCGAGCATCGCTTCCGCGTCCATCGCACGACAGAGTAGCTCACGTCGAACGCTTGCCGCCGCGCACTTCGCCGCCCCATGCTCTCGACGCTGGCGACCGCCCGATGCGCTACCTGACCATCCCTCTGGCCCTCCTCGTCAGTTCGGTCGCGTGCTCCCGCGCCTCGCAGGCTCCGCCGAGCGACCCGGTGGTTCCGGCGAGCCGCTCCGAGGTCGTCATCCCCAGCGGGGAGCTCCGGCTCCACGGCTGGGTCCTCCGCCCCGCGGGTGCGGGCCCTTTCCCCGCCGTCGTCTACAACCACGGCAGCGAGAAGGACCCGTCGCTCGACGTGTTCGCGGGGCTCGCGTCCTTCTTCCAGGACCACGGGTACGTCGTCGTGCTGCCGTTCCGTCGCGGGTCGGGCGGGTCCGACGGCTCGTACTGGGAGGACGGGCTGCCGCCGAAGACGAGCCCCGACTACTGGATCGAGGTGGTCGACGCGCTGGAGAAGGAGAACGCCGACGTGTCGAGCGCCATCGCATGGGCACGGGCTCTGTCCTACGTGGACCCCGCGCGGATCGCGGTCGCAGGGTGCTCGTTCGGCGGGATCCACACGCTCCTCGCCGCGGAGAAGGCGCAGGGCCTGAACGCGGCCGTGGACTTCGCGGGCGCGTCGATGTCGTGGAGCTCGAGCCCCGTGCTGCAGCGCCGGCTGACGACGGCGGTCGACCACGCGGAGACGCCGATCTTCTTCGTGCAGGCGCAGAACGATTTCAGCACCGCGCCGAGCACCGTCCTGTCGCTGGAGATGGAGGCCGCGCACAAGCCGCACCGCATGCACATCTTCCCGCCCCGCGGCACGACCCCGATGGAGGGGCACGCGGGCTTCTGCACGAAGGGGATGGACGAGTGGGGGGACGAGGTACTCGCGTTCCTCGCGAAGCCCAGAGGGTGAAAGCGCGCTCGACGTCATCGGGCGTCACCTCGCTGGCCACGGAAGGCGCATGCGCTACCGTTTGTGGAGAATCCCTGTGGTCAAGGACGACGCGATCGTGCGCACGAAGAGGATGTGGCTCTTCGTCCTTGGGCTCGTCTGCCAGGTAGTTGCTATCCCACCGCTGACCCTCGGGGTCGCTTGGCGCCTGGCTGCGTTCAGCGGCGCTGCCGTCTGCTACGCCGGCTCGCTCGGGCTGCTGGTCGCCTGGGACCGATGGTGGCGAGAGGAACGCGGTCGAATCCGCGGGGACGAAACCGGCCTGTGGCTGGACGATCGCCGTGTCGTGAGGCGTGAGGGACTGGCGTATGCCTACCTGGTACGAGAGAAGAATCAGTGGTCCGTCCGCCTCGGGCGCCGGTGGCGACCGGTAGATGTCGTTTTCGAAACCGAGCCGGAAGGAGCCGCGCTGCTCGACGGGATGCGGCTCGACCCCACGCGCTCCGTCGCGCGGTTTGTCCTGATGTTCGGAACGCGCCGCGGCGCCTTCGTTCGTGCCATGACCGGGCTGGTTGCGTTCGCTCTGGCGGGTTCGGCGATGACTCGCTGGTGCCTCATGGCGCCGCACGCGAACCCCCTCCTCTTTCTCGTGCTCCTCGGGTGCGTTTGGGTCGCCTGGATGCTCTACAGCATCGACCAGTTCGTGCGCGTGTCCGTGGGCGCCGACGGCGTGCGCATGTGGCGCCTCCTGTCCTCCACACGCTTCATCCCGTTTCCACGGGTCGAGGTCGCCCACACTCTCGGGACGGGCATCGAGATCGTTCTTCGCTCGGGAGGAACCATCCGCCTGCATCCCATGCAAGGTCCGCGGCCCTTGCTCTACAGGCACCTCGCGCCCGAAGGGCGGAAGCTCGTCGAGCGAGTCCAGGCGCAACTGTCGGCGTATCGCGGAATGGCGCGTGCCGAGGCCACACTCTTCGTTCGCGGTCACCGTTCCGCCGACATTTGGCTGCGAGGCATCGACGCGACAAGAGAGGACGTCACCTCGTTCCGCTCGCCGGCGATCCCCGCAGACGCGCTCTGGCGCTTGGTCGACGACGCGGGCGCTCCGGTAAGCGCCCGCGCGGGCGCTGCGGCCGCGCTCAGGCTGCGATTGGATGACGCAGGACGTGCCCGATTGCGGCTCCTCGCCGATGCCTGCGCGTCGCAGCCGTTACGGGCGGCGCTGGAGGCAGTCGCCTCGGGGGAGGACGACGTACGCCTCCGAAGCGTTCTCGATGGGGTCGAGGACACTTGTTCGACGGGAGGCTTGAGCTGAGCGCGCGACTTGCGGGGACGCTGGGATGTCAGCCGCCGAGGGACCGACCACTAGCGCCACCGGTGCTTGCCCCGAGCGTCGCCGGGGTCGCCGCGCGGCTCCGCGCAAGGACCGGGACGACGCAGTGAATCCCCGCTGGATCTGTGGTGTAGTGCGAGACATGCGCCCGTACACCTTGCGCGTCGTGCTCCTGGCCTCGGCGGTCGTGGTCACGCTGCCTCTCGCGTGCAGCAGCAGCTCGAACAATGCGAAGTCCCAGCCGGACTCCGGGACGGGCTCCAGTGGCTCCGGCTCCGGCTCGAGCTCTGGCGCCGACTCGGGCTCGAGCTCCGGAGCGGTGACGGTCATCTGCAACTGCCCGAGCGGCGCCACCGGCAGCTATTGCCTCAGCGGTCAGGAGTGCGACATCTACATGTACACCGGCTCCGAGGCGCAGGTCTCGGCGTCCGCCGAGCAGAAGACGTGCTCGTCGGAAGGCGCGACCATCGTCACCTCGTGCCCGACCGCGGGTCTCGTGGGCTGCTGTCTCATCAACCAGGGCCCCAGCCTCAACCCGAACGAGTGCATGTCCACGGGTACGGCGAGCGTCGATGAAGCGATGTGCACCTCGAACGGCGACACGTGG
>JBEKGQ010000332.1:0-7705 GCA_050012715.1 Polyangiaceae bacterium | reverse complement strand
CGACTGGATCACCTCGACCATGACCCACGGCCTGCTCGACGGCGCCGAGGTCACCACCGAGGGCAGCGTCGTCCACGTCCACCTGACGGCCTCGCGCGATCAGATCGAGACGCTCGTCACCCTCGTCGGCAAGCTCCTCGGCGTGGACCCGCCGGGCGGGGCGCCGCCGGGCGCCGCCCCGCGACCCGCAGGCTCGAAGTAAAGAGGATTGGCCGCAGAGGCGCGGAGGCGCGGAGGGGCGGCGGAGGGAGAGAGGATTGGCCGCAGAGGCGCGGAGGCGCAGAGAAGATCTCTCTCTCCTCCGCGCCTCTAGTCGATCGAGACGAGCTCGATCTCGAAGATGAGGCCGGCGTTGGGCGGGATGTCCGGGCCGCTGCCGTTCGCGCCGTAGCCGAGCTCGGACGGGATGCGCAGGCGCCGCTTGCCGCCGACGCGCATGCCGACGAGGCCGAGGTCCCAGCCCTTGATGACCTCGCCCTGGCCGATGGTGACCTTGAACGGGTCGCCGCCGTGGTCGTAGGAGCTGTCGAACTTCTTCCCGTTCGTCAGCGTGCCCGTGTACTGCACGTGCACCGTGTCGCCGTCCTGGGCCTCGCGGCCGGTGCCGACGGTCAGGTCTTCCTTCTCCAGGGTGGTCGGGCCGGGCGGAAGGGGTGTGCCCGGAGCGGGCTTGAAGTCACTCGTGGGCTCTTCCGGAGACTTCGAGCATCCGACGAGCGTGAGGCAGCAGGCGAGCAGGAGCGTTGTCGTTCTCGTACGCATGGCGGCGCCGAACCTAGCACGCGAGAAGCGCCCATCCTTCCCGCCTCATTCCCCCCGCATCGACCTCATCGCGTCGACGATCGCCGCCGCCGTGTCGGCCCGCGCCGGCCCGAGACGCACCGTGCCCTCGGCCGTCTCCATGCGCACGTTCGCCCGCGCGCTCTTCGGGTCGAGGGCGAAGCTCCGGATCGCGCCCCAGGGCGTGAGACCGCCGGCGAACGTGATCCCGCGGGGATCGACCGCGACGTCGAGCGGGATCGTGGCAGAGGCGCCGTACGCCGCGACGCCGAAGAGCGCGAGCATCGCCGTCGCCAGGCCCACGAACACCACGCCGACCCGGTGGTGCAGGAGCTCGAACGCCGTCCCGAGCACGGTGAGCGCGAAGGCGCAGAAGATCATCCCGGCCGCCGAGGCGACGAACGCCCCACGCGAACCGACGCGGAAGTAGACGCGCGGCAGGGTGCTGAGGGGGAAGAGCTCGCTCATGGGAGACTCGTCGGAGGGGTTTCGCGCCGGAACGGCGCCGTGCCGCAGCGCCCGCCGGAGCATGACGACGAACGCGAACGCCAGGACGAGCACGAGGAGCGTCGCCACGAGCTGCATGCCGTCGGTGGAGACGACCGCGTCGAACGTCCCATGGGCCAGCGCGGCGATCGCGAGGTACGGCAGCACGCGCGCGCTCCGGGAGACGAGCTTGAGCCCCATGGCGTAGCCCCAGATGGCGCTGAAGAACATGTGCGCCGGCACCGTCTCGAAGGCGCGCATGGCGATCACCGCGCCCGACATGCGGCCGAGCGCGAAGTACTTGATGTTCTCCACCGCCGCGAAGCCGAGGGCGGCCGCGCACCCGTAGATGATGCCGTCGACCGGCTCGTCGAACTCCTTGCGGTGCCGGGCGAGGCCCCACGCCGCGCCGTATTTCGCCAGCTCCTCGACCGTGCCGATGACCACCGTGTAGACCGCGATCGAGAGCGGGAGCGCCCAGGCTTGCCCGCCCAGCGTCGCGAGGCCCGGGTCGAGCCACGGCGAGATCATCGCGATCCCGGTCTCGGCCAGCGCCGCCGGCACGATGGCGACTCCCCCGAGGACGAACGTCGCCACCACGAGCCACACCGGCTCCGGGCGCATGCGGTCGAACCGCCGCACGAAGAAGAGCCACGCGAACGAGAGGCCGAACGGCAGGAGCGCGCACCCCACCGCGAGGCCCCACCGCGGGGGCAGGGGACCGGCCGCGAGGCGGTGCATCGGGGGGAGGACGGGCGACCGGAGGAGGTTCTTCGCGTGGTAGGCGCGCGTGTACGAGGGCACGTCGTCGCCGAAGGGCAGGACCAGCGGGGACGCCAGCGCCTCGTCGATGGTCATCGCGGCGACGAGGACGCGCCCCCGCGCGAGGACGATGCGGGCGCCGGGATGCGCCGCCCGCTCCTGGGCGAGGACGCCGCGCGCATCGGGGCCGAGGCCGAGGGCGAGGGCGCGGCCGTGGAGGAGCGGCGTGATCGACTGGATGGGCGCCGGCGCCAGGCCGAGGACCTGGAGCGGAGGAAGGTCCGCCACGCGGGTGCGCCACTCGCTGCCGCCCGGGACGCGCTCGGCGAAGGCCACGTGGTCGCGGTCGAGCTTCGTCTCGCGGATGGCGCGGCCCACCGCCTCCGACGTGCCCTGCCACCAGTGCTCCGGGCCCTCCGGGCCGGCCGCGCTCATCGGGCGGAGGCCGCTCGTGTCCGGCGGAGCCATCACGTACCCGCTGTCGGCGCGCAGCGCCCGCAGGCCTCCGCGCCACGCGATGAGGTCATCGGCGGCTCCGGCCACGTCCGCGTCGACGACGACGCGGACGTGCCCCTCCTCCGTCACGGAGACGTCGGCCACGATCTGCCCCGCGACGAGGCGCGACTTCACGCCCGCCGCGGTGAGGTCGGCGTCGAGCGTCTTGCCGGTGGTCGGCTCCGGATCGACCGCGTACTCGAGCGCCGCGTCGTTCGTCCCCGCCAGGTGGCCGAAGACGGAGTCGACCGTGCTGCAGCCGAGGCACGCGAGCCCGAGCGCGCCGACGAGGGCCACGAGGAAGGCCAGCGCGAGGGCGCGCGGAGGCTTGCGACCGGGTCGGACCAAGGCCGAGCCATCGTTCCACACTTTTTGAGTAATTGGCCTCCGGGTTGTCCTAGGATGGTATGGCGCTCGATGCCCGATCCCCACGTGCTCTACGTCGTGACGGCCGTCGTGGTCCTCGGTCTCGTCGCCTGGGTGGTGGTGGTCCTGTCCCGCCCGGCGGGCGAGGAGCTTGGCGCCGCGGGCCTGGCGCCGGCAGCGGGTGGCAAGCGGATGGCGTCGGCGCCCCCGGGCGCGGGCGCGTCGACGCCGTCGAAACCGCCGGCGGCCGACGACAAGCCGAAGCTCGACTCGCACGCCGAGATCCGGGACGACCCGAGCGTCAACGTGACGGCCGAGGTGCCGGTCGACGTCGAGGAAGAGGAAGAGCCGACCGGTCCGAACGCGCTCATCCTGGTGACCGCCGTCGGCCGCACCGATCCCGGCCTCAAGCGCAAACACAACGAGGACGCCTACGCCATCCTCGAGGACCACCATCTCTTCGTCATCGCCGACGGCATGGGCCGGCATGCGGCGGGCGAGATCGCCAGCCAGCTGTGCGTCGACGCGATCAGCGAGGCCTTCAAGAACGCCGAGTTCGGACCGCCGCGGGAGCCGCCGCTGCCCAAGCGCGCGGCCCGGCTCCGCGGATCGATCCTCGTCGGCAACGACCGCATCCTCGCCGCGGCGCGCGAGAACGACGCCTACGCGGGGATGGGGACGACGGTGGTCTCGGCCTACTTCTCGCCGAACAACCAGCGCGTCTACATCGGCCACGTCGGCGACAGCCGCTGCTACCGGCTGCGCAGCGGCAAGCTCACGCAGCTCACGACCGACCACACGCTCGGCGCGGCCGGGATCCAGGGCAAGAGCGCGGCGGTCCTCAGCCGCGCGGTCGGCATCGAGGAGAACGTCGAGGTCGACGTGTCGATGGAGTCGCCGCTGCCCGGGGACATCTATCTCCTGTGCTCCGATGGCCTGAGCCGCATGGTGCAGGACGAGGAGCTGCAGGCGACGCTCGAGACGGTGAAGAACCTCGAGGAGGCCAACCGGGTCCTCATCGACAAGGCCAACCAGGGCGGGGGCCGCGACAACATCACCGCCATCCTCGTTCGCGTCGACGACGCGAAGCTCAGCACCTCGTCGACCACCCAGGTCGCGGCGAAGCCCGCGAGCACCTCACCCGCGAAGAGCTAGCCCTCCTCGGCGCGCTCGGGGAGCTTCGCGGCGCGGCGAACACCGCGGACGATGTAGTCGAGGTACGTCTCGTCGCCTTCGGCCCAGACGACCAGGTCGGAGGCGAGCGCGCCCTCGCCGTCGGCGCCCTGGAGCAGCTCGACGGGCCCGAGCGCGGGCAGCTCGTAGAGGTGGGTCGGCGGCGGGATCGCCGTCTCCTCCTCGAAGCGGGCCGACTCGAACGCCAGGGCGTGGCCGTAGGCGTCCATCGCGCCCCGGTGCCGCTGGGGATCCAGCTCGGCGAGCGGCAGGAGCTCCCAGCCGGCGTCGATGAGGAGCGGGTGCATCTCGTCCTCGGCCGCCTCGTCGAAGGGCGCGTGCGCCGGGAGGGGGAGCTCGTGCCGCCGCAGGAGCTCGTCCAGCGCGCGCCGGGTCGCGAGGGAGGCCTCGCCCGCGCCCCAGAAGGCGTCCAGCACCGCCACGACCTCCGCGTCCGTCGAGCGACGCCAGAGCGCCTCGTCGCGCGACGCCGGATCGAGGTCCCTCCGGCCGAGCGTCCCCCGCGCCCACGCGTGCGCCTCCTCGAGGCCCGGGGGCGGGTCCGGGAGCGCCGCGAAGGCGAACGCGTGGACGAGATGGAGGCGCCCCGCCACGTACCGGTGAGAGCCGAGCGCCTTCACGACGCGGAGCGCCTCGTCGACGCGGGTGGCCCCGAGGGGAATCGCGATCATTCCGTTCGCCCCGCTCGTCCCCGCCGTCCGGCGCGCCTCATCGCTGGGTCGTCCGCTCGAGGCCGAAGAACTGCTGGATCTTGTCGAGGATCCGGCTCTCCTCGCTCGCCATCTTCGCCCGGCGCGCCTCGTCGTCGAGCCCGCCGGCGGCCGCCAGGAGCTCCACCCGCCGCTTCGCGAGCGTCTTCGAGAACTGCTCCGCCGCCTCCGGACGCTCCTCGAGGACGCGCTGCAGGCCCTCCTTGTCGAGCCGGTAGCACTCGATATCGGTCAGGGCGACGACGTCCGCCGTGCGCGGCTCGCCGGTCATCAGCCCCATCTCGCCGAAGAAGGTCGGGCCCTCCAGCACCGCCACCGCCTTGGTCAGCGTCCCGTCCTCGACGTGGCGGCGGATCTCGACCTTGCCGGAGCAGAGGACGTAGAGCCAGTGCGCGACCGCGCCCTGGTGGGTGCACGTCTCGCCCGCGGTGAAGGGCGCGTATTTCAGGTGCGTCGAGACGAAGCCGCGCTCCTCCGGCGTCAGCGCGTGGAAGAGGTCGACGAGGTCGAGCGCGGTCATCCGCTGCTGCTCGTGCCGCTTCGACCGATCGGTCTCCGCCTCGTTGGGCGCGACGAAGAGCGTCTGCGCCGGCCGCGCCATCGGGATCCCGGCCCGCCGCAGCGCAGTGAAGATCCGCTCCCGCACCCGCGAGCTCGTCGGGTCGTCGTTGGGCAGATCCGTCAGCCAGTAGCGCGCGGCGTAGTAGCCGAAGCTGTCGCGCCCATCCTTGGCGAAGTCGTACGCGATGACGGTGGGCTTCGGGTCCGCCGCCACGCCCTCGATCGGCGAGTCGTGGAGCGCGCTCCGCACGACGTCGATGACGCGCCCCGGCGGGTAGCGAAAGTCGACGTTGAAGTACACCCACATGCGGTGCTGCACGGGTTTTCCCGTGCGCTTGCCGAGGATGAGGATGTTCTGCGCGAGGAGGTTCGCGTTCGGGACGACCAGGGTGTCCCAGTTGCGCGTCTCGACCACCGTGTGCCGCCAGCGAATGGCGATGACCTTGCCCTGCGTGCCGTCGGCGAGCTGGATCCAGTCGCCGACGTGGACGCTCCCGTCGAGCTGCAGCGCAAAGCCGCCCAGGATGTTGCCGAGCGTGGCCTGCATGCTGATGGCGAGCACGCCGCTGACGACGGCCGACGTCGTCACGACCGACTCCGGCGAGAGTCCCGCCGTCTTCAGCACGCCGATCCCGGCGAAGATGTAGGCCAGGCCGACGATGATGTCGCCGGTGATCGCGACCAGGTTGACGCCGACCGCCGGCAGGGCCACGTCGAACACCGCGAGCGACGCGACGTTGACGAAGGTGAAGGCCGCGAAGAGATCCCCGAAGAGACGGACGTGCTCCGACCATCCCGCCACCCCCGGTCCCCCGACGTGATGAAGGAGCGCGGCCACGCCCGTCGTCGTGAGAAACAGCGTGTAGAGGATGAGGCCGTGACGGATCCGGTACCGCTTGTGGGGCGCGACGCGGTTGACGAGCAGCGCCACGAGCAAGAGCACGCCGCCGAGCACGGCGAATCCCCAGGTGTGCAAGAGCTCGACCACGTCCATGGTGCGTCTATCCGCGACGGTACAGGGGCGCGTTCGGGCGCGCGTCGGACCGAAGAAGGCGATGCTACGATGAAACCCGGACTGGCGAGCGGATGACCGAGGCCACCACGGGCAATGCCATCGCCGACCGGATCGCCGGTCGGCTCGCGCTCTACCTCGGGCCGCACACCGGTCGCGTCGCGGTGAAGACGTTCTCGGTCAAGGCGCTGGGGCGGGGGCCCGAGACGCTGACCCTCCGCGACGTGCCGGCGCTCCAGCAGGCCCTCCGGCCCATGCTCCGCACCTTCGTCGGCCGCGCCCAGTGCGAGATCGTCCTCGAGCAGATCGCGCGGGAGCTCGGGCTTTGAGGTACCGCACGCTGACGGCGGCGCCGCTCGTGCTCGTCGCGCTGGCCCTCGCGGGCTGGGGGCTGGCGCCGGTCGACGCCCGCCCGTCGGTGCTCGCGGCGGCGGTCGAGTCGGCCAAGGTGCTGTCGATCCTGGGCTGCGTCGTGGCGGCGTGGACGTTCGAGCCGGGCGACTACCTGCGGCGCGCATGGCTGCTCCTGGCCCTGTGCACGCTGCTTCTCCTCGGCCGCGACGCGGTGGCGCTCGCGGGCGGCTCGGCCCTGGCGCAGGGGGTGCTGGCCACGGCCGGCAACGGGTGCTCGGTCGCCGGGACGTGGATCCTCGCGCGCGCCTGGGCGGTGTCGGGGCTCGACCCCGACGATGCCCCGATCCCCAAGTGGCCGCTTCGTGCGGCGGCGGCCGCGGTGGCGCTGGCGGTGACCGGCTGGCCGCTCGTCGGTGACGTCGTCGCGCTGGCGCGGGGAGACGCGTTCGCGGTCGTCCCGCTCGCGTCCGACGTGGCCGATACGGTGGTCCTCGCGCTCCTCGCGCCGCTGCTGCGGACGACGCTGGCGCTCCAGGGAGGCGTGCTTCGCTGGCCGTGGGCCTTGATGACCGCGGGCAATCTCCTGTGGCTCGTGTTCGACGCGCTCTACGGCGTCCTCGGGCTCCTCCACGTCGACCCCAGCCGGACCCGGGTCGCCACGGAGATGCTGCGCGTGGTCGCGACGATGTGTCTGTTCTCCGCGGGGCTCGCCCAGCGGCGCGCCGTGCAGGCCGCCGCGACCTGACCGCGGGGGGCGGGAGGGGAGAAGGCGGCGTCCCTACGGAGCGTCCTCGAGGCCCACCTGCTCGGGGGCGAAGGCGTCGGCGACTACCAGGTCGCGCCCGCGCAGGAATACGGCGAGGTGCTGCGTGATGGTCGACAGCGCCTGCCGCGCCGAGTCGCCCAGCGTGCGGCCGTCGAGCGGGTCGACGAGCTCGAGGACGCCCACGCAGCGGCCCTCGAGCTCGATGGGCGCGACGAGCGC
>JBEKGQ010000331.1:0-7744 GCA_050012715.1 Polyangiaceae bacterium | reverse complement strand
AGACGGAGGACGTGAAGGTGGTCTCCCCGCTCGCCAGGTCCGGTGACGCCAAACGCGCGGACGTGCAGGAGAAGGACGCGTGATCGTCCGCTACGAGAGCTGGGGCGCCTGGGTGAAGCTCGAGAGCGAGGCGGCCGTGGTCGCGCTCGACCGCAGCGGGGTCCGCGCCCTCGGGCTCGACGGAGGGTCGGCCTGGGTCGATGGAGCGGGCGTCGCCGCTCCCATCGAGGTCCACATGGCGGTGACCGCGCGCTGCGGCGCCGGTTGCGAGGGGTGCTACCTCGACGCTCGGCCCGATGGCATCGAGCCACCGCGCGATGCGCTCCTCGAGGAGCTCGACGCGCTGCGCGACGTGGGCGTCTTCACGGTGGCCTTCGGCGGAGGGGAGCCCACGACCCGCGACGACCTGGACGTGCTCGCCGAGGCGGCTCGCGCCCGCGGCATCACGCCCGTGCTGACGACGAGCGGCATCGGCCTCACCGAGGCGCGCCTCGAGCGGCTCCGCAGCTTCGGCCAGGTGAACGTGAGCTACGACGGCGACTCCCGGACGTACGCCAGCGTGCGCGGCTTCGACGGCGCGGCGGCCGCCGAGCGAGCGATCGAGCGGATCGCGCGCGCCGGGATCCGCGTCGGGGTGAACGTGGTGCTCACACGCGAAAGCTTCCCGCACCTGCCGCAGACGCTTGCCCGGGCCCGCGAGCTCGGCGCCGGCGAAGCGCAGCTGCTCCGGTACAAGCCCGCCGGACGTGCCGCATCCCTCGACTACCTCGCGAAGCGTCTCACCCTCGATCAGGCACGCTCGCTCGGTCCCACGCTGCGCGAGCTCTCGCTCACCCTCTGCTCGGACGGCGCCTTTCACGTGCGCATCGACTGCGCGCTGGTGGCGTTTCTCTCCGCGGATCCCGAGCTCTCGCGCGATCCCGCTCGCCTGGCGCGCTTCGGGGTCTTCGGCTGCGAGGCCGGAGGCGCCCTGGCGGCCTTCACCGTCGACGGGCGGGTGTCGCCGTGCAGCTTCGCCGCCGCGACGGAGCTTCGCGCGACCGACGTCGCCGCCCACGCGAGCGACGCGACGCTCCGCGGCTGGCGCGCGTACGCGGACTCGCCGGCTCAACCCTGCGCGTCGTGCTCGTTGCGGAGCGTGTGCAAGGGCGGATGCAAGGTGGTGTCGGCGCACGTCGACGGGGCTCACGGGCCGGATCCGGAGTGCCCTCGGGTCGTGAGCTACCGTCAGGACATGCACCCGGTGAGCGCCTCGTGAGACGCGACGAGACGCTCTCCGCGGTCGCCATCTCGGTGTGCTGGGGTTGCATCGTCGCGGTCGGCGCGTACGCCATCGTTCGATTCATCCAGTTCTTCCTCTACCCGGACCCGAACCCGGCGACGCTCGTGTGGAGCGCCCACGCCGGGTTCTTCTGGCGCTGCTGGACGTGCGCGTACGCGGGCGGGCTGGCGGCGTTCGTCGCTTTCCTCTTCACGCGACAGGGCATCGAGCGCTCCGCGGCGGGCCTCGCGCCGGCGATCGCGATCGTCGCGGCCCTCATGGCGGTCCAGGTCGCGGTCTTTCCCTGATCACCTCGCGATCGCTCAGTCGAGCGTGCACCCGACGAAGACCGGCTCGGGCTCGAGGGTGACCCCCAGGCGCGCGCGAACGCCGTCGCGAATGGCCCGGGCCACCGCGAGGACCTCCGCCGACGTGGCCCCGCCGCGATTGACGAGCGCGAGGGCGTGCTTGCGCGACACGCCGGCCCTCCCCTCTCCCCAGCCCTTCGGGAAGCCCGCGCGCTCCACGAGCCACGCCGCCGCGAGCTTCACCTTCCCCTCGCCCGCATCGAAGCTCGGCGGGCGCGCGCCGGCGAGCGCCTCCACCCGGTTTGCGGTCGCTCGATCGACCACGGGGTTCACGAAGAAGGACCCCGCGCTCACCGAGTCCGCGTCGGCCGGATCGAGCACCATGCCCTTGCCTCGGCGCAGCGCGATGACCGTCGCGCGCACGCTTCTCGACGGCGCCGCGTCTCCCTCCTTCACGGAGAGGGCTCGCGCCAGCTCGGCGTAGCGCACCGGCGCCTCGTCCCCTCGCTGGAAAGCGAAGCGCACGCGGGTCACGATCCAGCGCTCGTTTCGCTTGAAGACGCTCGCGCGGTACCCGAAGCCGCACTCGGCGGCGGGCATGTCGACGAACGCGCCGGCCACCCGATCGAAGACGCGGACGCGGACGACCGTGTCCGCCACTTCCTCCCCGTAGGCGCCGACGTTCTGGATGGGCGTCGCCCCCACCTGTCCGGGGATGCCGCTCAGGCTCGCCACGCCTCGCCACCCTTCGTCCACGGCGCGCGCCACCAGCGTGTCCCAGTCCTCGCCGGCCCCGACCTCGACGACGACCCGGTCCCCGTCCCGCCGGGCCTCCACCCCGCCGATGGCCATCCGCGCCACGAGGCCGGCAAAGCCCTCGTCCGCCACCAGCACGTTGCTGCCCCCGCCGAGGACGAGGAGCGGCTCCCCGCGCGCGTCGGCGTCCACGACGCACGCTCGAACGTCGTCCTCCGAGACGAGCTCCGCCAGCCGCGCGGCGGCGCCGCCCACGCGCAGCGTCGTCAGCGGGGCCAGGGGGACATCGGACGTGACACGCACTGCCGGCGAATCTCGCACGCTCACATGTCTTCGAGCCAGAACTCGGCCGCGCCTCGCTCGCCCTTTTCCCGGCGGCCGGCCTCGAGCTTTCGTAGCTCCACTCGCCGGATCTTCCCCGAGATGGTCTTCGGCAGCACGGCGAACTCGAGGCGCCGCACGCGCATGTAGGGAGCGAGCTTGCCGCTCACGAACGCGAAGATGGCCTGGGCCGTCTCGCGGGTCTCCGGCGTCCCGGGTACCAGGACGACGAAGGCCTTGGGCACCGAGAGCCTCACCGGATCCGGGCTGGGGACGACCGCCGCCTCCGCGACCAGCTCGTGGGAGACCAGCACGCTCTCGAGCTCGAAGGGACTGATCCGGTAGTCGCTGCTCTTGAACACGTCGTCCCCGCGGCCGACGAAGTGGACGTACCCGTCGTCGTCCCGTCGCGCCTCGTCCCCGGTGCGGTAGTACCCATCCGCCATCGCGGCCGCCGTCTTCTCGGGATCGTCCACGTAGCCGACCATCAGCGACGCCGGCCGCGGGGAGAGCCGCAGGGCGACCTCGCCCTCCGTCGCCTCCTGGCCCTGCCCGTCGAGCAGCGCGACCTCGTAGCCGGGGAGCGGCTTGCCCATCGAGCCGAGCTTGACCGGGAAGCCCGGAGGGTTGCCCACCTGCGCCGTCGTCTCCGTCTGGCCGTAGCCGTCGCGAATGGTGATGCCCCACGCCGACTGCACCGTCTCGATGACCTCGGGGTTCAGCGGCTCGCCCGCGCTGCACAGCTCGCGCAGCCGGCTCGGGCGCGCTCCCAGCGACTCCAGGATGAGCATGCGCCACACCGTCGGCGGCGCGCACATCGTCGTCACCCCGTGCTCGGCGAGGACGGCCAGCGTGCCCTTCGCATGAAACCGCGCATAGTCGTGGACGAGGATGGTGGCGCCCGCGTTCCACGGCGCGAAGAAGCTCGACCAGGCGTGCTTGGCCCATCCGGGGGAGCTCACGTTCTCGTGGACGTCGTCGTCGCGGAGGCCCAGCCAGTACATCGTCGAGAGGTGCCCGACCGGGTAGCTCTCGTGGGTGTGGAGCACGAGCTTCGGCTTCGCGGTCGTGCCCGACGTGAAATAGAGGAGCAGCGGATCCGTGGCGCGGGTCGCGACGCGGGCGAGCTCGGGCGGCGCGGTGAAGGCCTCGTCGTAGGTCGTGAACCCGTCGGCCCCACCGACGGCGAGCCGGACGCCCAGTCGCTCCGGGCGACGGAGCTTCTTCGCGCCTTCCCCGTCGGTCACCATGTGCCGCGCTTCGCCGCGCACGATGCGGTCGTCGACGTCGTCGGGCGTGAGCTGCACCGTCGCCGGGATGACGACGGCGCCGATGCGGATCGCGGCGAGCATCGTCTCCCACAGCGGCATCACGTTCGTGAGCATGACGAGCACACGGTCCCCGCGCGCCACGCCGTGATCGTGCAGGTACCGCGCGAGGCGCGTCGACCGCTCCGCGAGCTCGCGGTACGACGCCTCGTGCACGCGCCGGCCCGCGGGGGTCTCGCTCACGATGCGGAGGGCGGGCTTGTCGCGCCGGGCCGCGAGGACGTCGAACCAGTCCCGGGCCCAGTTGAACTCGGTGAGCACCGGCCAGCGAAACGCCGCCCGCGCGGCCTCGAGGTCTTCCCGGTGCCGGAGCAGAACGTCGCGCGCCCTCTCGAACGACTCGGTGGGGGTCACGCGGAGAAGGATACTCTTCCCGCGTCCCGTGGACCCGCTGCCCATCGACCCGCTCCTGCCCGAGGTGGTCGCCTCCCTGCGCGCCCACCCGACCCTCGTCGTCGAGGCCCCTCCGGGCGCGGGCAAGACCACGCGAATCCCGCGGGCCCTTCTCGACGCGGGGATGGCGGACCACGGCGAGATCGTCGTCCTCGAGCCGCGGCGGCTCGCGGCCCGCCTGGCGGCTCGTCGCGTGGCCGACGAGCTCGGCGAGAAGCTGGGAGACACCGTCGGCTACACCGTCCGCTTCGAGGACCTCTCGAGCCCGAGGACGCGGATCCGCTTCGTGACCGAGGGCGTCCTCGGGCGCAAGCTCGTCTCGTCGCCCGATCTCTCGGGGATCGCGGCGGTCGTGCTCGACGAGTTCCACGAGCGGCACCTGCAGGGCGACGTGGCCCTGGCGCTCGTCGAGCGGCTGCGTCGCACGCGCCGGCCCGAGCTGCGCGTCGTCGCCATGAGCGCGACCCTGGCGACCGGGCCCCTCGCGGCCCACCTGGGGGCCCCCGTCTTGCGCTCGGAGGGCCGTCGCTTCGAGGTGACCATCGAGCATCTGCCGGAGAGCGACGATCGGCCACTGGCGTCGCAGGTGGCCTCCGCCGTCCGGCGCCTCGTGACGGAGGGGCTCGACGGCGACGTGCTGGTGTTCCTGCCGGGCGCCGGCGAGATCCGGCGCGCGCGCGAAGCCTGCGAGAAGCTCGCCGCCGAGGCGGACCTGGCGCTCGTCCCGCTGCACGGGGATCTCTCCGCCGAGGAGCAGGACACCGCGGTGCGCCCCGGAGCTCGGCGCAAGGTCATCCTCTCGACGAACGTCGCGGAGTCGTCGATCACCATCGCGGGCGTCGTCGCCGTCGTCGACGCCGGCCTGGCGAGGGTCGCCTCGCAAGCGCCCTGGTCGGGTCTGCCCCGGCTGAGGGTCGAGAAGGTGAGCCGAGCCTCCGCCGTGCAGCGGGCGGGACGCGCCGGCCGGACCCGGCCCGGTCGCTGTCTACGCCTCTACACGCGGGCGGACTTCGAGTCGCGTCCCGAGCACGAAGCCCCGGAGATACGCCGGCTCGATCTGGCGCAGACGGAGCTCGAGCTCGCCGCGCTCGGCGCGGTCGACGTCCCCTGGCTGGAGCCGCCCCCGGAGCCCCACGTTCGCGCGGCCCGGGAGCTCCTCGGCCGGCTCCGCGCGATCGATCCCGCCGGCGGCGTGACGGAGACCGGGCGGGCCATGCTGCGGTTCGCGGTGCATCCGCGGGTGGCTCGGGTCCTCGTCGAGGGGGAGCGTCGCGGCGTGGCGGACGACGCGTGCGTGGCGGCGGCCATCCTGGCCGAGGGAGACATCCGCGCCTCGAGCCGCTCGCGCTTCGGCGACGTGCGTGGCCAGCGGGGTCCGGACACCGCGACCGAGGCCTCGGACCTGGGAGCCCTGCTCGATCTCTACCGGGAGGCGGAGGACTCGCGCTTCTCCGGCGGCGCGCTGCGCGCGGCGGGGCTCGACGCCGGCGGCACGCACGCCGTGGCGAGGGCGGCGAAGCAGCTCGAGCGAGGCATGCGCCGCGGGATGACCGCGACCGGACGGACGGCGGGGAGAGGCCGCGGCGGCTCGCCCGACGAGGAGCTGCGCATCGCGCTCCTCAGCGGGTACCCCGACCGCGTCGCGAAGCGCGTTCGACGCGGAGGACGCCAGCTCGCGATGGGCGGGGGCGGAGCGGCGGAGCTCGGCGAGGCGAGCGTCGTCCGTGACGCCGAGTGGATGGTGGCGCTCGACGCGGAGGAGCGAACGCAGGGCGCCCGAGGAGGGGTGCTCGTGAGGATGGCGAGCGCGATCGAGCCGGAGTGGCTCATCGAGCTCTTCCCCGAAGAGGTCGAAGAGCGTCGCGAGGTGACCTGGAACGCCCACGCCGAGCGCGTCGAGGCGCGCGAGGAGATGGTCTGGGGCGGCCTGGTCCTCCACGCCTCCGAGGGGGCGGACCCTCCGGAGAGCGAAGCCACGCGGGTCCTGTCCGAGGCGGCCCTGGCCGCCGGCCCGCGCACCTTCGCCGCCGCCGAGGTCCTCGACCGGTGGTTGGCCCGCGCGCGCTTCGCCGCTTCGGTAGACACTTCGATAACCGCGCCCGACGACGACGCGGTGAAGAGGGCACTCGTCGCCCTGTGCGAGGGACGGCGCAGCTTCGAGGAGCTGCGTCACGCCGGCCTGCTCGACGCGCTGAAGGCCTCGGTCGGCCGTCCCGGCGACCTGGACCGCCTGGCGCCCGAGCGGGTCACGTTGACCATGGGTCGCTCGGTGACGATCGACTACGACCCGGGCAAGCCTCCCCATGTCGCGTCGCGCCTCCAGGACTTCTTCGGCATGGTCGACGGGCCGCGCATCGGCGGGGGGCGCGTACCGGTCGTCCTCGAGCTCCTCGCGCCCAACCACCGCGCGGTGCAGGTGACCACGGATCTCGCCGGCTTCTGGCAGCGGCACTACCCCGCCATCCGCAAGGAGCTCGTCCGCAAGTACCCGAAGCACTCCTGGCCCGAGGATCCGACCAAGCCCGCCCCGCGGATGGGCGCGAGATGAGGCGCTAGAAGCCGGGGCCCGGCCGCGCCGCGAGACCGGGCGTCGCCGTCGATGCGGCCTTCGCGGGGAGGACGACGGGCCGGGCGATCGCCTTGGGGGACGTCGTCGAGGCGCTGGCCGCCGGCGCGGCGCTCGGCGCGGCGGTGTCGTCGAGCGCGGGCGGGGCGATCGTCGGCGCGGGCACGACCACCACCGGCTCGGGCGCCGGCGGCGGAGGGCTCGTGGTCGCCACGGTGGTCGTGACCGCGGGATGCTTCGCGCCTGCCGCCTCCGGGCCGCGCATGCGTACGACGAGGAGCACCAGCGCCGTGACCGCGAGCATGACGATGAGGGCCACGCCGGCCAGCACCGGCGCCATCGAGGTCTTCGGCACCGGTGGCACCCCCGGGAGCGAGCGCACGTGAGGCTCCTCGCTCCGCGCGGTGGGCTGCTCGGGAGGCCAGCGGAAGGCCGACGGCTGGATGGGAGGAGCCGCGCTCACCTGGTTCGAGGCGAGCGTGGCGTCGAACCCGGCGAGTACGGCGTTCGTGTCGTGGTGCGGCGCCGGCATCACGTCGGGCACGTAGCTGTTCGTCGCCGCCCCGCGATCGACCGACTGCGGAGACGTGGCCGTCGGTCCCAGCGGGAACGGCTGCGCCAGCGATGGGCCCATCGACGGCACCTGCATCCCGCGCATCGTCGAGTACGGCGCGGCGACCGGCATCGAGCCGGGGGGCGTTCCGGGCGGCGCCGGCGAGATCACGTAGGGCCCGTCGGGCGCGGGCTGGTTCACGCGGACGAACGGCGTCGCCGCCGACTCGGCGCCCACGACCGCCGCCGCCGTCGCGCG
>JBEKGQ010000330.1:0-7747 GCA_050012715.1 Polyangiaceae bacterium | reverse complement strand
CGCCGCGTCGAGCACCTGGAACGCCGCGGCGATCCAGAGAAGCGTTCGAGCCACGTGCGCCACGACGGGATCGTCCGTGAAGAGGCGCACGATGGCCCCGCCCGCGACCGCGAAGACCACGCCCCAGGACGCCATGAACGCCACCGCGACGATGACCGCGGCGCGCGTCGCGCGGTCGGCCTGGGCGAGCAACCTGCGCCCGAGGGCCTGTCCAACGAGCACGCTCGCCGCCTCGCCGACGGCCGCCCCGGGGAGGAACGACACGCGGATCGTCGCCAGGGCGATCTGGTGCGCGGCGATCTGCTCCGCGCCCAGCGAGCCGAGGACGGCGGTGAACGTCGCGAAGGCGAGCATCTCGCTGCCGAACTGGATGCCCGTGGGCAGGCCGAGGGCGACGACCTCGCGCACCGCGCTTGCGAACGGCAGCTCGGCACGCGCGCCCCCCCGGGACCCGTCGCGGCGCAGGTCGCGCACGAGCAGGGCGAGCAGCACGATCGCCTCGATCCACTCGCTCGCGGCCGTGGCGTACGCGCCGCCGCGGACGCCCAGCGCGGGCAGCCCCGCGTGGCCGTAGATGAGCGACCACCCGAGCAGCGCGTTGATCACGTTGCCGCCGAGACCGACGACCATCGGGGTTCGGGCGTCGCCCACACCCTGCCGATGCTGGACGAGCGCGGACACGACGGCGCTGCCCGGCGCGCCGAACGTGTACGCCGCGAGAAACGACTTGGCGTAGGGCACGAGCGACGCATCGATGCCGATGATGCGGAAGAGGGGCCCGACGTCGCGCGTGACGAGGCCGAGCACGGTCCCCGCGACGAGGCCGAGGGCAATGCCCGCCTGCGCGTAGCGGACGCTCCGGTGCTCGTGGCCTTCGCCGACGGCGTGCGCGACGCACACCTTCACGCCGCGCATCAGGCCGAAGATGACCATGTACCCGAGAAACACGACGGTCATCGCGACGCCGACGCCGCCGAGCGCGGCCGCGCCCAGGCCGCCGACGAGCTTCGTGTCGACGAGACCCATCACGGTCTCGCCGGCCATCGCCGTCATGATCGGCCACGCCAGCGCGATGAGCTCGCGCATCGTGGCCGCGGACTTCGAACGTCGCCCGACCGAGCCGCGGGTAAACCTGCGCAGCGCGTGGGCGACGCGTCGTTTGAGCTTCGATTGCCGAGTCATCTCGCATCCCTGTTCCGGAAGCCCCGTGTCCACCCGCTGCGTGCCGGGCGACTCTCGGGGCTCCCTTCAGGGAGGCGTCGGACCGGCGGCTATCTGCTCTGCACCTCGACCCCAATCGGCTGATTGCGCGTGGCAAAGCCGAAATCCGACCCGGCGCGGCAGCGCGGGGACGGGAGGTCGAGGTGGAGCATCGCCGCCATGATGAGGGGAGGATGAACCGCGATCGCGCGCGCGTCAAATCCCGAACGGGTGACAGCGCGGCGGGCGAGGCGCCCGGATGGCTCCGTTGTGGGGAGCACGGCGCGGGACTATATCCAAGCCATGCGCGCCTGGCACTCCATCGCGTCCGTCCTCTTCCTGGCCCTGCTCGCCGCGAGCGGCTGCAAGAAGTCCGAAGCGAGCACTCCCCTCGCCGACGTGACCGCCGACGACCACGGCTTCTCGCCGCCGTCGTTCAAGCTGGCGGGCGGAGGTCCGGGGTCGCACGGGACGGTGACGTTCATCCGCACGACGGACAAGACGTGCGCGACCGAGGTGGTCTTTCCGGATCTCAAGCTGGAGAAGAAGCTCCCGCTGAACGAGGTCGTGTCGGTCGAGCTTCCCACCGACGCGCCGAAGACGCTCACGTTTCAGTGCGGGATGGCGATGTACAAGGGGGCCGTCGTCGTCACCGCGAAGTGACGGCGCGGATGGAGGGTGGCGCTCACGCCGTGACGACGCGCACGCTCTCCTCCAGGATCGCGAGGAGCTGCTCGAGCTCGGCGCGCTCGATGGTGAGCGGCGGGCACACGTAGACCGTGCTCCCGAGCGGCCGCAGGTAGGCCCCGCGCCGGCGGGCCTCGGCGTAGACGCGCCAGCCGGCGTCCTCCAGGTAGCCGGCCGTGCGGCCCGGCTCGACCCTCAGGTCCGCGGCGCCGATCATGCCGATGGTGCGCACCCGCTCGACCCCCGGCAGGGCCGCGATGCGGGCGAAGGCGTGCTCGATGACCGGCGCGTGCGCGCGCACGCGGTCGACGATGCGCTCGTCGCGGAACACGGCGAGGACCTCCCGCGCCATCGCGGCACCGAGCGGGTTGCCGCAGAACGTGTGCCCGTGGAAGAAGGCGCGCTCGCGCCCGCCGCGGAACGCGGCGAAGACGCGCTCGTTGGCCAGGACGGCCGCCATGGGGACGTAAGCCGCGAACGCCTTGCCGATGCAGAGGATGTCGGGCGAGACCCCGGCGTGCTCGCTCGCCCACATGGCTCCGGTGCGCCCGTAGCCCGAGAAGACCTCGTCGAACACGAGCCACACGCCGCTCGCGTCGCAGAGCGCGCGGAGCTCGCGGAGGTACTCCGGATCGTAGACGCGCATGCCGGCGACACCCTGCACGACGGGCTCGACGAACACGGCGGCGATGGAGTCCCCCTCTTCGCGGAGGAGCGTCTTCATGGCGTCGAACGCGCGCTCGTACGCCCCGGCCTCGGGGAAGGGGGCATGCACGCACTCGAAGGTCACGCCGGCGTACGGTCGCCGGAAGACGTCGACGCCACCCAGGCTCACGGCCCCCAGGGTGTCGCCGTGGTACGCGCTGTCGAGCGCGACGAAGCGCGTGCGCCGCTGCTCGCCCAGCTGGCGGCGACCCTGCGCGCACATCTTCACGGCGGCGTCGATCGCCGTCGAGCCGTCGTCGACGTAGAACACGCGGTCGAGGCCCGGCGGCGCGATCGCGGCGAGCTCTTCGGCCAGACACGCCGCCTGCTCGTGCGCGATCCCGGCGAGGGCGCAGTGTGCCAGCGTCGCCGCCTGTTCGCGCATGGCGCGGAGGATGCGGGGGTGGCCGTGGCCGAGCACCGCGACGTACCAGGAGGAGTTGCCGTCGAGGTAACGCTGGCCGTCGATGTCCTCCAGCCACGCGCCCTTCGCCCGGGCGACCACGATCGGGTCCTCACCCTCCCACGCGTCCATCGGCGTGTACGGGTGCCACACGTGCCGCTTGTCGAGGCGGACGATGCCGGCGCGATCCATGCGGCGTAGGAGAGCGAAGCTACCGGGCGCCCGGGACGGCGATGGCCTTGAGGTCGCGAACGAGGGCCGCCGCCGAGGCGGGGGTGATCGGGCCGAAGCCGTCTAGGTAGAAGGCCTGCGCGTCGTCGACGGCCACGAGGACCTCTCCGTAGTCGCCCGTGGGATGGGTCAGCACCGGCATCTGCTCCCGCCAGGCGTGCTCGGCCAGCCCCGTGAAGAGCGCCCGCTCGGCGTCCGTGATCGGGCGCGTCGTGGGCGGATCGAGCGGCATGAACGGGAGGATACCGACCGTCTTGCTGGTAGCCGTGCTGATGGTGCCGGCGCTGAGGTCGACGACGGCGCGCCAGGGCGTCGTCGCGCTGCCGCCGCCGCCCGCGTAGATCCCGTGCTTGGGCAGAAGAGGGCGGATGGTGGCCGGGATCTGGTCGAGGCTCGTGTTCCGTCGGTCGCCGACGAGAGGACCGAACGGGTCGGCCGCCGGGGCGGCGCTCGCCGAAGGAGCCGGGGCGGGGGGAGGGGGGTCGTCGCCCTTGCACGCGACGAGCGCGAGAGCCACGAGGACTCCGGCGGTGTGAACGGGTTTCATCGAGTCTTCTCCTGGGGGCGGGCGGAGGATGCCCAGGCCGGGCCGGCGACGTCAACCTGCGAGTTGGCGGGCGCATTCCCTCGGCGAAGACAGGAAAAACACCGGCGTCCCCTTGACGCGTGATACAACGTGACTCATGTATCACGCGCATGAGCCGACCGTCGGGCGCGTGCGCAGCGGGTGACGTGTGCCTGGTATCCGCGACCATGCACCGGACTGGAGCGTGCGCCGTGTGCGGGACGCCCCTGTCGCGGGGCCAGCGCGCCCGGGTCGGTGTGGGCGAGGACTCCGCCCTTCGCTTCGTCATGTGTGATGCGTGTACCCCCACGGCGGCGATGACCGCGCCGCTCCCGGTGGCGCTGGCGTCCTCGGATCTCGCGCGCGGGTCGCTGGCGGTGTGGGTCGCGGTCGGGGCGCTGGGCGTCGCGGCGCTGCTCGCGTCGCGCACGGTGCGGCGCCTGCTGCACACGGCGTGGGTCGGCGCGAAGGCGGCCGGCGCGATGCTTTGGGCCCGCCTCCGCGGCAAGCGCGCCGTCGGCCCCGCGATCGTGCGCCGCTCCTTCGAGGACCTCGGGCCGACGTACATCAAGCTGGGCCAGCTCATCGCGTCGAGCCAAGGCCTCTTTCCGGAGGCCTACTGCAGCGAGTTCCGCCGGTGCCTCGATCGCGTGCGGCCCTTCGAGTACGCCGACGTGCAGCGCATCATCCGCGCGGAGCTCGGGCGCGATCCAGACGAGGTGTTCGCCTGGATCGATCCGAAGCCGCTCGCGTCGGCGTCCATCGCGCAGGTCCACGCCGCGCGCCTGCTCGACGGGCAGGAAGTGGTCATCAAGGTACAGCGACCGAAGATCGACGCCGTCGTCGAGGCCGACCTGCGGATACTTCGCCTCGCCGCCCGGGCGATGGCGCTCTCGCCCCGCGGCGAGCTCGCGAACCCGATGGGCATCGTCGAGGACTTCGAGGCGAACATCCGCGGGGAGCTCGATTTCCGCGGCGAGGCCGAGAACATGGCCGAGTTCAACCGCATCATGGTGGAGCACGGGCAGTCGCAGGTGGTCGCCCCGCGCGTCATCGAGGGGCTGACGACGAAGCGCGTGCTCGTCATGGAGCGCTTCTACGGCCACCGCGTCGACGACGTCGAGCAGCTCCGCGCCTCGAAGGTCGATGGCGAGGAGAAGCTGCTCGCCGGGATGCGCGCCTGGTTCCAGTGCATGATCCTCCACGGCTTCTTCCACGGCGACGTGCACGCGGGGAACCTCATGGCGCTCACCGACGGGCGCATCGGCTTCCTCGACTTCGGGATCGTCGGGCGCTTCCCGCGCGAGCGGCGCGAGCAGGTCACCGACTACCTCATGGCGTTCGCCGCGGGCGATTTCAAGAAGCTCGCCGAGGTCATGACCGCCATTGGTGCGGTCGGCGGGAGCGTCGACATGGACGCGCTCGCGAAGGACCTGAAGGTCGCCTACGAGCCGATGCTGGCCAGCGAGATGGCGGCGATCAAGTACGCGGACCTCATCCCGGCGATCATGCGCACGTCGGTGAAGCACGGCATGCGCCTGCCGCGCGACTTCGTGCTCGTGACCAAGCAGATGCTCTACTTCGATCGCTACGCGAAGATCCTCGCGCCCACGCTCAACGTCTTCCGGGACCCGCGCATCGTCGCGGCGCTCGCGATGGACGTCATGCAGGCGCGGATGCAGCCGGCGTAGGCGCGCGAATTCTCAGCCCGGCGCGGGCACCTTGCGCGGCGGGTCCGACGGCGTCCGCGGGATGCGGCTGCGCGCTGGAGGGGGCTCGCTCGGCGAGCCGTGGGGCAGGAACACGGTGACGGTCGTCCCCTCACCGGAGCGGCTGTCGATGGCGAAGTGCCCGCCGTGGGCGTCCACGATGCGATCGACGATCGCGAGGCCGAGCCCCGTGCCGCTCGGCCGCGTCGTGAAGAAGGGATCGCGCGCGCGCGAGCGGACCTGGGTGTCCATGCCCTCGCCGGTGTCGATGATGTCGACCGCGAGCCCGTCGATGCCCTCCTCGGTCGCGGCGCGTACGCGCACCGTGAGCGTGCCCGCGGCGCCCATGGCCTGCACGCCGTTGTCGACGAGGTTGTCGAACACCTGCCGCAGCAGGTTCGCGTCCCCCCAGATGCGCCCCTCGTGCGCCTCGACCTTGAGCTCGATCTTGATGTGGGTCCGGTCGGTGTTCACGAGGCCCAGCGTGCGCGACAGGAGATCGGCCAGCGAGAAGTGCTGCCGCTGGATGTTCACGGGGCGCGCGTAGCGGAGAAGATCCGTGACGAGGCGGTTGAGGCGGTTGGTCTCCTCGTCGAGGATGGTGAGCAGCGTGACGTGGTCCTCGCGCGAGATGGCCTGCTTTCGTAGCCCCGCGACCGCGTTCGAGATGATGGCCAGCGGGTTCCGCACCTCGTGCGCGATGACGGCGGCAAGCTCGCCCACGACCGCGAGCTGCTCCTTCTTGACGAGCTCCTCCTGCGCGGTGCGAAGCTCCTCGTAGGAGCGGCGGAGCTCGCGCGTACGCGTGCGGAGCTCCTTCGTGCGGCGCTCGAGCTCGAGGCTCACGAAGGCGTAGCGGGCGCTCGGGGTCGTGGCGATGCCCACGACGAACGCGGCGATGCCGGCGTCCACGAGGTACCCGGTGGTGAACGCGCCGCTGGCGACGCCGACGTCGTTGATGACCGTCGCGAGCAGGACCGTCGTGCCGACGACGACCGCGAGCGCCTCACGGCGCCCCCCGAGGTACGCGCGGGCGATGATGACCAGCACCGCGGCCGCGGCGCCCACGGCGCCGAGATACGCCGCGACGCCGAGCGGACCGAGGGGCCCCACGCGGTGCACCGAGTCGACCGCCCCGACGAGGAGCCCCGACGCGCGGGGCACGGCGCCGGCGCCGGCATGGAGCGAGCCGGCGACGTCGAGTCCCTCGAAGACGGCCGCCAGCGCGTACGGCACGACCAGCGCCCGCAAGGACGGCCTCACCCCGCGGTAGCCGAGCGCGAAGTGGATCGCGAGCGGCAGGAGCGCGATGAGCCCGAGCCAGGCGACGCGGTCCGCGGCGAGAGCGGCGCGCGCGTCGGTGGCGCGCGCCGCGAGCAGCGAACCCACGGCGTGCTCGGCGGCGGCCAGGGACAGGAGCGCCGCGACGCCCTGCTCGCGGTCCACGCTGCGCCGGGCGACGCCGACCGCGAACAGCAGCGCCGCCAGGAGCTCGGCGCCGGCCGTCGCCGCGAGCACGATGGCGAGCAGATCCACGCGCGCAGTTTACCAGCGGCCCAGGTCCGGGCCCTTTTTCCGTGGTCAGTGCGCGATGGTGATGGTGCGCGTCGTCGAGTTCCAGGAGCCCGGCACGCTCTTGCCGTCGGCCCCGAGCAGATCGAGCTTCACCGTGTACTGACCGTCCACCAGGTTGTCGAGGTAGTACGGCGGCCCGAACTGGGTCGCGTCCGCGGCCTTCTCGCCGTCGATGCCCGGACCGGTGACCGAGATGTGCACGTGGTCGCCGCCGGCCGCCAGCTTGTCGTTGGCGAGCTGGAAGTCGACGATGACATGGTTGGCCATGTCGCCTTTGTATTCGCCCTTGGGCCGGCTGTAGATGAGCATCGCCTTGCCGACGTCCTGGCTCTTCGGGCCTTTCTTGCCCACCCAGAACTCCGTGATGGCCAGGCCGCCCGCCGTCTTCACGCTCTCGTGATTGGCGCGGCTCGGGAACGCGACGAGGATGTGCTGCCCCTCGCCGAGCGCGTCGCCGCCGGGAAGCTCCGAGAGCTTCACCGGCGCCTTCGGGTCGTAGATGGGCTTGTAGGGCTTGCCGTCGAGGATCAGGTGCACGTGCGACGAGCCGGTCGCGGTCTGCCAGTTCTTCACGTCCAGCTTCACCACGAAGTCCCCCGCCGCGGCGGCCGGGATCAGCAGTTCCTTCGCCGGCGCGAGGATCTTCACCGTGGGAAGCGGCGCCGCCGGATC
>JBEKGQ010000329.1:0-7748 GCA_050012715.1 Polyangiaceae bacterium | reverse complement strand
TGGCCGCGCATGTTTGGCCCCAAGAAGGGAGACGCCTTTTTCGCCGCGTTCGCCGAGCACGCCTCGCGCAGCGTCGAGGCGGCCAACCTGCTCCTCGAGATGCTCGAGCACATCGACCGCAAGGAGAAGCTCGCGCTCGAGATCGGCGAGAAGGAGAACGCCGGGGACCAGATCACCCACGCGACGGTGAAGCGCCTTCACGAGACGTGGATCACGCCGCTCGATCGGTTCGACATCCACAGCCTCGTCTCGAAGCTCGACGACGTGCTCGACCTCATCGAGGCGGTGTCCGAGCGGCTGGTGCTCTTCCGGATCACCGAAGTCCGGCCCGCCGCGGTCGAGCTGGCCCGCGTGCTGCTGAAGGCGTGCGAGGACATGCACCGGGCGATGACGCTGTTCCCCAAGCTGGCGGCGAAGAGCAAGGAGCTCCTCGACATCTGCGTCGAGATCAACCGCCTGGAGAACGAGGCCGACGCCATCTACCGCCGCGCGATCGCCGAGCTCTTCCACAATGGCACCGACCCGATCGAGGTCATGAAGTGGCGCGACCTCTTCGACAACATCGAAGAGGCGACGGACCGCTGCGAGGACGTGGCGAACATCGTCGAAGGCGTCGTGCTCGAGTACGCGTGAGCGCCGGGCCATGGTGACGCTCGTCCTCGTCGTCTTTCTGGCGCTCGCGTTCGACTTCATCAACGGCTTCCACGACGCGGCCAACTCGATCGCGACCGTCGTCTCCACGCGCGTCCTCAGCCCGCGGCTCGCGGTGCTTTGGGCCGCCTTCTTCAACTTCGTCGCGTTTCTCGTCTTCAGCACCCACGTGGCCGGCAACATCGCCAAGGGGGTCGACGCCCACGTGGTGACGCTGCCGCTCGTGGCCGCGGCGCTCGTCGGAGCCGTCGTGTGGGATCTCCTGACCTGGTGGTGGGCGCTGCCGACCTCGTCGTCGCACGCGCTCCTCGGCGGACTGGCCGGGTCCGCCGTCGTCGCGCGCGGGATGCAGACGGGAAGCGTCGTCGCCGGGGTGCGGGCGCTCGATCTCCCGTTCTTCGAGAAGACCGCGCTCTTCATCGTGATCTCCCCGCTCCTCGGCGCGATCCTCGGTTTCGGCTTCATGGCGCTGGTGATGCTCCTCTTCGGGCGCCGGTCCCAGCGCTCGGTCGACAAGCACTTCCGCCGGCTCCAGCTCGTGTCGGCGGCGCTCTACTCGCTCGGCCACGGCGGCAACGACGCGCAGAAGACCATGGGCATCATCGTCATGGCGCTCGTGAGCACCGGGATGCTCGCCGCCGGGACCGACGGGCACGCGCCCGCGATTCCGTTCTGGGTCGTCCTCGCCTGCCAGACGGCGATGGGCCTCGGTACGCTCAGCGGCGGCTGGCGCATCGTCAAGACGATGGGCATGAAGATCACGAAGCTCCAGCCGGTCGGCGGCTTCTGCGCCGAGACGGCGGGCGCGCTGACGCTGTTCCTCGCGACCGGCCTCGGTGTCCCGGTCTCGACCACGC
Source organism: Polyangiaceae bacterium (assembly GCA_050012715.1). Lineage (GTDB taxonomy): Bacteria > Myxococcota_A > Polyangia > Polyangiales > Polyangiaceae > Palsa-1150. Next base: position 6,240 of record JBEKGQ010000329.1, on the reverse strand, counting down.
ACACCATCACGGGCGCCATCGTGGGCGTCGGCAGCGTGCGCAAGCTGACGGCGGTCCGCTGGGGCGTCGCCGGGCGCATCGTGTGGGCGTGGGTCCTGACGGTGCCGGGGGCGGCGATCATCGCCGCCCTGGTGGAGCTCGCGCTGATGGGGCTCGGGCTGGACCCGCGATGACGCCGTCGTCTCTCAGCCGGTGATGAGCCCCGCGGCCTGGAGCTGGCCGTCGCGCACGTCGTAGAGGCGGACCCGGGGGCCGTCCTTGTCGTCGACGATGGCGGTGGCGCCGAGCACGCGGGCGACGCCGCAGCCGAGCACCCGGTTGACCGCCGAGTGGAGGTGCCCGTGGAGGACGAAGAGGTGCCGGAACGCCTCGAGGATCGCCATGAGGCGCGCGGCCCCGATGAGGCCGTCGACCCACTGCCACGCCTGGGTTGCCCGGACGAAGGGCGGGTGGTGCTGCACGACGAGCATCGGCCGATCGCCGAGCCCGGGGTCCGCGGCGCGCCGCTGCACGAGGTCGAGGAGGTCGTCCTCGATCCACCCCGCCGACCGGGTGACCGGCTGGAAGCGCGCGACGTCGAGCGGCATGATGCGCACGCCGGCGCACTCGATGATGCGCCCCGGCTCCTGGGCGCTCGTGGGCGCGAAGGCCGCGAGCGGTCCTTCGAGCGCACGGCTCCAGGCGTCGGCCGACGTGTAGAGGTCGTGATTGCCGGGCACGAGGGTGATGCGCTCGGGGGCGATCCCCGACTCGTGGAGGGCTTCGCCGAGGCACTCGAACTCGCCGGGGGAGCCGATCTCGGTCAGGTCCCCCGAGACGACGACGTGCTCGGCCCCGACCCGCCTCGCGGCCGAGAGAGCGTGAACGAGCTTGTTCCGGCGACCGACCGCGTCGAGCGGCCGCCCGAAGCTCAGGAACCGGTGACCCATCGAGTAGCCCGACCGAGCCCGGCTCGGCCGGGCGTCGAGCATGTGCACATCGGAGAGATGTGCGATGCGCCTCGCGCTGGCGTTGAAGTTGGAGCTCATGGCTTCTTCTCCTGGCACCGGAGCACCACCAGGGCGCTCCTCATGCTGGAGAATCGCAGGCCAACAAGGCCGGGCGCGCAAGCTGTGGAAACATTCTTGCGTCTTTTGCCGACGCGGTCGCGTCACGTTCGCTCACACGCCGCCGACCTTCGCCGGCGGGTGGGTCCGGAAGTGCCGGACGTCCTCCCCGCGCACCATGAAGATGACCTCCTCGGCGATGTTCGTCGCGTGATCGGCGACCCGCTCGAGGTACTTGGCGACGTGGATGACGCGGATGGCCTCCGCCACCTGGCTCGTGTGGGACGTCATGAAGTCGGTCATCGCGCGGATGATGCGGCCGTAGAGCTCGTCCACCCCGTCGTCCCGCACGAGGACCTGCTCGGCGCGCGTCGCCTCTCCCTGCACGAAGGCGTCGAGCGCGTCCCGCAGCATCTCCTGGGACTGCTCGCCCATCGCCTTCAGCTCGCCCCGGACCTTGTCCTTGGCCGTTCCGTGCTCTTCCTTGGCCCGCTCGGCGATGTTCACCGCCTCGTCGCCGACCCGCTCCAGATCGGTGACGAGCCGGAGGGCCCCTGCGAGGAACCGGAGGTCGTAGGCGACCGGCTGACGCAGCGCGAGGATGCGCAGCACGAGCGCGTCGATGTCCATCTCGTCGCGGTCGATGTGTCGGTCGATCTCCTCCACCTCGGCGGCCAGGCTCGACGACCCTTCCCAGAACGCCTTGAGCGCGAGCTGGAGCGCCCGCTCGCAGCGCGCCCCCATGGCGAGCGAGTGCGCCCGGAGCTCGCGCAGCTCGGACTCGAAATCGCGGCTCGTGTGCGTGTTGTGGGTCATCGCGTCGCCTTCTTCACCCGGGAGCCCTCCGCGCCCCCGAAGCGGGCGAACCGCGCGGCGAGGACGTTCGTGAGGCCGACCAGGACCACCAGCACCGCCGCCGTACCGGCGCTGACCTCGGCGCGGTCCGGCGAGAGGCCAGCCGAATTGACGTACCACAAATGCACGGCGAGCGTCTCGCCGCCCCGGAACGGGTTCAGCGAGTAGGCGCTCGACCGGGAGATGGTCGTCCCGGCGGTCATGATGAGGGGCGCCGACTCGGCGAAGACCCGACCGATCGAAAGGACGAGTGCGCTGAGGATACCCGGCCAGGCATAGGGCAGCGTGACGCGGAGGGTCGTCTGCACCGGCGTCGCCCCGAGGGCCAGGCTCGCCTCGTCGAGCTCGCGCGGCACGGCCCGCAGGCTCTCCTCGGTGATCCCGACGACGAGGGGCAGGTTGAGCATCGCGAGGACGAAGGCCCCGGCGAAGAGCGAGTAGCCCGCCTTCATCTCGACGACGAAAACCAGGAAACCGAAGAGCCCGTAGACGATGCTCGGCAGCGAGGCGAGCGTATCGAGCGCGGTGCGCACGGCCCCGACGAACCGCTCGGACCGGGCGAAGCGCGCGAGATACACGGCCGCGCCGACGCCGATGGGCAGCGTGATGGCGGTGCTGAGGATGGCGAAGTAGACGGTGTTGAAGATCTCCGGCCCCACCCCTCCCCCGGCGGCGGTCTCGCTCGGCAGCGCGATGAGGAAGCGCGGCAGGTGATCGCGTGCGAGGAGCGCCCCGAGCAGGCCCACCGCGACGACGCCGACGCGCCCGGCACGGTTCGCGGATGCGGGCCAGCGGCCGAGCCGCACCGCCACGCTCCTCGCGGCGGCCAGGACCCCCCACGCCGCGGCACCGAAGACGACCAGCGCGAGGAGCGCGCGGACGACCTCTTCGTTCTCGATGCCGTTCGACGGCGTGGCGTACGTGGTGAACGACGCCACCTTGGCGGCGCCCCGGGCGAGCAAGTAGAGGAGCGCACCGCCGTAGCCGACCGCGAGCGCGATGGCGCCGACGCCGAGGGCGGTCTTGAGGCCCGCCTCGAGGCTCGCCCCGGGCCGCCGGACGGTGTGCGCGCGAGCCTCGTCGCTCACGGGGTCCCCCGGCGCCCGAGCATCCGGGTGACGAGCACGACCGCGACCGAGACGACGAGCAGGACGAAGGCCATCGAGAAGAGGACGTCGTTCGGCGTCGTCCCCGGCCGCGCCCCCTGCATGTCCATGACGATCTGGGCGGAGATCGTCGTCGTCGGCGAGAAGAGCAGATCCTTCGGCAGCCGGCGCGCGCCGCCGATGACCATCTGGACCGCCATCGTCTCGCCGGCGGCGCGCGCGAACCCGAAGAAGACCGCCACGAGCAGGCCGCGCCAGGCGTACGGCACCGAGACCCGGAAGGCGGTCTGCCAGGTCGAGGCGCCCAGGGCCGCGCTCGCGTCCCGCAAGGCGGCGGGGACTCGCGACAGGGCATCGAGCGACAGCAGCAGCACCGTCGGCGCCACCATGATGGCGAGAAGGACGGCGCTCGCCGCGAGCCCCTCCCCCGTCACCGGCGCGTCCTCGCCGCGGACCAGATGCGCCACGCGCTCCATGACCGGTACGAGGTAGACGAGCGCGAGCCAGCCGTAGACGACGCTCGGGATCGCGGAGGCCACCTCCATGACGCGGCGGTAGCCGCGACGGATCGACGCGGGGGAGAACTCCGTCAGCCAGACGGCGGCGAGGACGGCCGGCAGCCCGCCGAGGGCGATGGCGCCGGTGGCGCTCGCGAACGTCCCCGCGATGAGGGCCAGACCGCCGTACTCGCCCGCCTCGGGCTTCCAGGTCTCGCCGACCAGCAGCTGGGTCCCCGCCTCGGCGGCGCCGCGCACCCCGGTGCGCGCCAGGAAGAGCAGCATCGCGACCGTCGTCCCCACGACGAAGACGCCGCATGCGAGGAGCAGCGCGCGCACCACGGCCTCCGCCCCGCGGGGTCGCGCCGCCGCCTGCCGGCGTTCGCCCGCGGCCGCCGGCGAATCCGCCATGGCGACGTCGCCCATCGCTCAGTCCTTGTCCCGCGAGACTTTCATCTGGGTGACGGGGATGAAGCCCTTCACCGCCGGGAGCGCGTGCTCCTGAAAGTCGAGCCCGGTCATGTAGTCGAGGAACGTCTTGGTCGGACCCGTGGGCGGCCCCTTCGTGTACATGTGCTCGTACGACCAGATCGGGTACGCCCCGGCCGCGACGTTCGCCCCGGTCGGCTCGACGACGCCCGCGTCGGTCTTGAGGGAGAGGACGCGCAGGTCCGGATCGGCGAACGAGAGGGCGAGGTAGCTGATGGCCCCGCGGGTCTGCTTGAGCTTGGCCACGAGGGCGCCCGAGTTGTCCTCCGTCTGCGATTCGACGAACGTGTCGCCCCCGAGCACGATGTTCCCGAACACGGCGCGCGTCCCCGACCCCGGCGCGCGGTTGATGACGACGATGGGCTGCGGGTCGCCGCCGACGTCCTTCCAGTTGGTCACCGCCCCGGAGAAGATCCTCCCGAGGTCGGCCAGCGTGAGCGAGGTGACCTTGTCCCCCGCCGCCTTGTTGGCCATGGCCGCGAAGCCCACCGCCGCGACCCGGTGATCGACGAGCTGCGCCTTCAGATCGTCGGGCGCGAAGATGTCGCTGTCGCCGATCTGGACCGCACCGGCGGCGACGTCCGCCAGCCCCTTCTTCGAGCCTCCCGCCGAGACCTCGACGCTGATGCCTTTGTTCCGGGCCTCGAACTGCTCCTTCGCGGCGTTCACCAGGGGCTGCAGCGCGCTCGAGCCGCTGGCCCGCACCGTCCCCGTCTCTCCCGGCTGGGCCGACGTGACCCCGACCGAATCCGCGGGGGCCGGAGCCGGCGGCGGGCTGCGGTCGCAGCCGGCCACCTGAACCGTGAGGGCCAGAGCCACCGTCGGCGCCGGCCACGAGCGAAGGATCATCAACCGAATCTCCCTGTGATGTAGTCCTCGGTCTCACGCTGCTTGGGACGCGTGAAGATCTGGGTCGTATCGCCGACCTCGACGAGTCGGCCCATGTAGAAGAAGCCCGTGCGCTGCGACACGCGCGCGGCCTGCTGCATGTTGTGCGTGACGATGACGATCGTCACTTCGTCGCGCAGATCCGAGACGAGATCCTCGATCTTCGCGGTGGCGATGGGGTCGAGCGCGCTCGCCGGCTCGTCCATGAGCAGCACCTCGGGCTCGACGGCGAGGGCCCGGGCGATGCAGAGGCGCTGCTGCTGGCCGCCCGAAAGGCCGAGACCCGACTCCGGGAGGCGGTCCTTCACCTCGTCCCAGAGACCGGCGTGACGGAGGGCTCGCTCGACGCGCTCGGCGACGACGCCCCGCTCGCGCACCCCGGCGATGCGGAGCCCGTAGGCGACGTTCTCGAAGATCGACTTGGGGAACGGGTTCGAGCGCTGGAAGACCATCCCCACCCGCCGCCGCACGAGCACGGGGTCGACGTCGGGACCGTAGATGGGCTCGTCGTCGAGGTGCACCTGGCCCGCGACGGAGACGCCCGGGACGGTGTCGTTCATCCGGTTGAGGGAGCGGAGGAACGTGCTCTTGCCGCACCCGCTCGGGCCGATGAGCGCCAGCACCTGGTGCGAGCGCACCTCGATGTTCACGTCCTTGATCGCGACCTTCTCGCCGTAGCGAACGGTGAGGTCGCTCGCCCGCATCTTGAGCTCGGCGTCGCCGGCGGCGGACAAGGTGGCAGCGGCTACCACGTCGCGGATTCTCGACCCGTCTGCGGCGGCCACGCCGTGGATTCTCGGCCTATCCGGCGAGCGGCCCGTGTCCTTCGTGTGACGATCGCGTGACGTCGGCTCGCGGCCGTCGGTCATGCGGCGAGCCTAGCGCGATCGGAGCGCGGCTCGTCGGACGACGTGACGGGCACGATCCGCGTGCCCCGCATCATCGTGAACGCATGCCCACGCCACTCGATGCGCCGGCTCGCGCAGGCCCGGGCCCAGCAGAAGAGGCCCACGTAGGACCGGACGAGCTCCAGCGGGATGTATCGCCACGAGAGCCACGTCCCGCGGAGCGCCCGCACCGCGGTGTGCGCCGCCGCCGTCTGCACCACGCACGTGGCCAGGAACAGAGCCGCCATGACCTCTCCGGGCGCCACCGCCAGACCGGCCGACGCGACGACCACCGGCGTCATCAGCGGCTCGAACGCGAAGCCGGCGGGATAGAGGGCGCGGCGCATCTTCGACCACCGCGTGTGACGCTCGAGCGTCCGGGCGACGGTGCAGCCGACGTTGCGGTTCTCGACCGGATCGAGGGACGTGCGGGTCAGAAAGCCCGCGTCGAGGAACCGGCGCCCGAGGGCGT